>CACIRZ010000007.1 GCA_902589185.1 uncultured SAR116 cluster alpha proteobacterium | reverse complement strand
AATCTTTTTGATTGACATTTATCACTTCAAAGTTAACTAAATGGAAAGTTTAATTTAATTAAAAAAGGATATAATATAAAATGCAAAATGTGCATGAGGCTAACCAGTTTCTAAAAGTTCGTAGCGCTAACGAGCACAATTTAAAAAATGTTGATATTAATATCCCAAAAAATAAATTAATTGTAATGACTGGTGTTTCAGGATCTGGAAAAAGTTCTTTAGCTTTTGATACAATTTATGCAGAAGGTCAAAGAAGATATGTAGAGTCTCTTTCAGCTTATGCGAGACAATTTTTACAAATGATGCAAAAACCGGATGTTGAATCTATTGAAGGACTATCACCTGCAATTTCAATTGAACAAAAATCAACAAACAAGAATCCAAGATCAACTGTAGGTACTGTAACTGAAATATATGATTATATGAGACTTCTTTGGGCAAGAGTTGGCATACCATATTCTCCGGCTACTGGATTACCAATAGAAAGCCAAACAGTTAGCCAAATGGTAGATAAGATTTTCAAAAAAGATGATAAAACAAAGATTTATCTACTTGCTCCAATAGTACGCGGAAGAAAAGGTGAATACAGAAAAGAATTTATAGAATTAAGAAAAAAAGGTTTCCAAAGACTTAGAATCAATAATGAATTTTATGATATAGAAGAATTACCAACACTTGATAGATATAAGAAACACGAAATAGAAGTTGTGGTGGATAGATTAGTAATAACTCAGTCAAGCGAACAAGAAAACAAAGATCTACTTCAAAGATTAGCTGATTCTATTGAAATTTCATTACAGTTATCTGATGGATTATTATATGTTCTTGACGTTGATAGTAATAAAAAAGAAGTTTATTCCTCAAATTTCTCTTGTCCTGTTAGTGGTTTTACGATTGATGAAATTGAACCAAGAATATTTTCTTTTAACAACCCCGCAGGAGCATGTGATAAATGTGATGGTTTAGGAAACGCTGTTGCTTTCGATGTTAACTTAGTAGTACCTGATGAAAATCTTACCTTAAGAGAGGGTGCAATTGCTCCATGGGCTTTGAATACGAGTAAATTATACATACAAACACTCCAATCTTTAGCCAAACATTATAAATTTGATATTGATAATAAGTTTTCAGACCTCTCTAACGACATAAAAGAAAAATTATTATATGGATCAGGTGATGAAAAAATTGAAATTGTTTATAATGATGGAACAAGGGTTTTTCGCTCTAATAAGATATTTGAAGGTATTATTCCAAATTTAGCTAGACGATTAAAAGAAAGTGAAAGTAAGTGGGTTAAAGAAGAGTTAGGAAGATTTCAATCTCATAAAGATTGTGAAAAATGTAATGGCAAAAGGTTAAAATTAGAAACTCTAGCCGTCAAGATAAATAAAATGGACATTGCTGATGTATCAAGATTTACAATCGAAGAATCTAGAAAATGGTTTTTAGATCTTAGCAATATACTTAATGAGCAAGAACTAGCAATTTCAAAGCAAGTTTTAAAAGAAATAAACGATAGATTAGGTTTCTTAACAAGTGTTGGATTATCATATTTATCAATTTCAAGAAATAGTGGAACATTATCAGGTGGAGAAAGTCAGAGAATTAGATTAGCAAGTCAAATTGGGTCAGGTCTTTCAGGAGTTTTATATGTATTAGATGAACCAAGTATTGGTTTACATCAAAGAGATAATGAAAGATTACTACATACACTTCAGAAATTAAGAGACCTTGGTAACACTGTTATTGTAGTTGAACATGATGAAGAGGCTATACTAATTGCAGATCACGTTATTGATATTGGCCCTGGTGCGGGCATTAATGGAGGTGAAATTATTGCACAAGGAACTCCTGCAGAAATAAAAGAGAAAAAAGAAAGTATAACTGGTAATTACCTTGCTGGAATAAAAAAAATTGATGTGCCAAAAAAAAGAAGAAGCGTCAATCCTAATAAACATATTATTATTAGGGGAGCCTCTGGTAATAATCTTCAAAATATCGATGTAGAGTTCCCACTTGGAATACTTACTTGTGTGACTGGAGTTTCTGGTGGAGGAAAATCAACTTTGGTTATACAAACCTTGCAAAAAAGTTTATCAAAAATCCTAAATGGAAACAGTTCTGTTCCTGCTCCATACAAATCAATTAATGGAATTTCACAGATTGATAAAATAATTGATATAGATCAATCCCCAATTGGAAGAACACCTAGATCAAATCCAGCTACTTATACTGGAGCCTTTAATCATATCAGAGATTGGTTTGCAGGATTGCCTGAATCTAAATCCAGAGGATATTTACCAGGTCGCTTTTCATTTAATGTTAAAGGTGGAAGATGTGAAGTTTGCCAGGGTGACGGTGTTTTAAAAATTGAAATGCATTTTTTACCTGATGTGTATGTTAAATGTGATCAATGCAAAGGAAAAAGATATAACAGAGAAACTCTTGAAGTAAAATGGAGAGATAAATCCATATCAGATGTTCTTGATATGACTGTCAAAGAGGGTGCCGAACTTTTTAAGGCTGTTCCCTTAATTTATGAAAAATTAGAAACTTTAGAGAGAGTTGGATTAGACTATATTAAAATTGGACAACGATCTACAACTCTATCAGGTGGAGAAGCCCAAAGAATTAAACTTGCAAAAGAATTGTCTAGAAAAGGAACTGGTAGAACTATATATATTTTAGATGAGCCTACTACCGGGCTACATTTTCACGATATTAAAAAGCTTTTAGAAGTTATGCAAGAATTAGTAGATAATGGTAATACAATGATCGTAATTGAACATAATCTAGATGTTATTAAAACTGCTGATCATGTAATAGACTTAGGCCCTGAAGGTGGAGATAAAGGTGGGTATGTTGTTGCCCAAGGAACCCCTGAAGAAGTATCAAAGGTAGCTGAAAGTCATACCGGTATCTTTTTAAAAAAATTATTAAATAAAAAAGCATAAAATGACCAATAATAACAAAATTGTAATTATTGGAGGTGGTTTAGCTGGATGTGAAGCTGCATACCAAATTTCTAAGTTTGATATAAATGTAGATTTGTATGAAATGAGGCCAAAAGTAAAAACAGAAGCTCATCAAACAAAATATTTAGCAGAACTGGTTTGCTCTAACTCTTTTCGTTCTGATGATAAAGAATATAATGCAGTCGGAGTTTTACACGAAGAATTACGTATTGCAGACTCCTTGATAATGAAATGTGCCGATCATAATAAAGTTCCAGCTGGGTCTGCCTTAGCAGTTGACAGAGATAATTTTTCAAAAGAAGTTAATAAAACTATTAAGTCAATTCCAAATATTAATATTATAAATGAAGAAGTAAGAAGCCTTGATGAATTTAAGAATCAACCAGTAATAGTTTCAACAGGACCATTGACTTCCAAAACATTGACTGAAAGCATCAAAATTAAAACTTCTGAAAATTCTCTAGCTTTTTATGATGCCATTGCCCCTATTGTTTATGAAGAAACAATAAATATGTCAGTAGCTTGGAAACAATCTAGATATGATAAAGGAAATGGAGATGATTATATAAATTGTCCCTTATCAAAAGAAGAATATTATCAATTTATAGAGAAAATAAAAAAAGCTCCAAAAATGGAATTTAAAGAATTTGAAGATACTCCATTTTTTGAGGGTTGTATGCCTATAGAAGAAATAATCAGACGAGGTGATGAAACATTAAGATATGGGCCAATGAAACCTGTTGGATTAAAAAATCCACATAAAAAAGAAGAACCATACGCTGTTGTACAGTTAAGACAAGACAATAAATCTGGTACCTTATATAATATTGTTGGTTTTCAAACAAAAATGAAACATGGTGCACAAAAAGATATATTTAAAACTATCCCGGGGCTTGAAAATTCAGAATTTGCAAGACTTGGTGGCCTCCATAGAAATACTTTTATAAAATCGCCTAAACTTTTAGATCCATCTTTAAGACTTAAAAGCTCTCAAAATATTATTTTTGCAGGGCAAATAACAGGTGTTGAAGGATATGTTGAATCATCAGCTATTGGGTTTATGGCTGGGATTGTTGCAGCATATGATTTAAAAAACAAGAAATTAAAATTACCTCCTGAAAACACAGCACATGGTGCCTTATTAAAACATATTACGATGTATGCAAACCCAGATACATTTCAACCTATGAATATAAATTTTGGACTAATGCCAGACATAAATTTAGATCTAAAAAATAAAAAACATATAAAAGGAAGAGAAAAGAAAAAAATTCAATCTAATACTGCGATTAACTCATTTAAAGATTGGATTAAAAAAGTTAATTTTTAGTTTTCTCTCTCGTATTCTGGTACATTTGTACGATCATCAACTTTTTCACCTTTGTTAATATTAAAGTAAGTCAAAAGTGACACCGCTACGAAAATAGATGAAAAAGTACCTATAACCACGCCCCAAATCATTGCAAGAGCAAAATCAGATAAAACCGCACCACCAAAAAAGAAAATAATAAACAATGCCAATAATGTTGTTACTGAAGTAATAACAGTTCTAGAGAGTGTTTCATTAATTGATTTGTTATAAATGAAATAGTGAGTTTTTGATTTATATCTTCTTAAATTTTCTCTAACACGATCAAATATCACAACAGTGTCATTAATTGAGTAACCAGCTGTTGTTAAAATAGCAGCTATCGTAGCTAAATTAAATTCTAGCTGCAATATAGAAAAAAGACCGACTGTTGTTAAAACATCATGAATTAAAGCTAAAATTGCTGCAATAGAGAATTGCCACTCAAATCTAAACCATATGTAAATCATTATTGATATTAGAGCTAGTAATACCGAATATATTCCCGCAGTCTTCAATTCATCTCCAACAACAGGGCCTACAAATTCAGATCTTCTAACAGTGTAATCTTTATCAGTAAGAGATTTAACTTTTTCAATCATAGCTATTTGTTCTTTTTGATCACCCTCTTGCTTTTGAATTCTCACTAAAAAGTCAGTATCTTTACCAAAGTTTTGTATCGATACTTCACCTGCATTTAGGGTAGATATTTTTTCTCTTAGCTCATTAATATTTGGTGAATTAGTGTTTTTACTTCTTAATTCAAGCAGTATTCCTCCTTTAAAATCGATTCCATAATTTAAGTTATTAACCATTAAACTGATAAAAGTTCCGGATAAAATTATTAAAGAAAAAAAGAAAGCAATCACTTTAATACGCAAAAAATCAAAATTTGTATTATTTGGTATAAGCCTTAATAATTTCATTTTTTAGCCCTGTAAGAAAACACTATTAATATCTTTTTTCTTTGAATATAAAAAAACTATATATTTTGTAATGACAATCGCGGTAAACATTGAAGTTGCTATGCCAATCATTAAAGTTACTGAAAATCCTTTAATTGGACCACTTCCGAATGAAAACAATGCCAAGGCGGCAAACAAGGTTGTTAAGTTAGCATCTACAATAGTTGATATAGCCCTTTGAAATCCAGCCTCGATTGCATCAAGAATATTTCTACCAGAATTAAATTCCTCTTTTATTCTCTCAAAAATTAAAACATTTGCATCTACAGCCATTCCCATAGTCAAAACTATTCCAGCAATACCAGGTAATGTAAGAGTTGCTTGAATAAGGCTTAATAATGCAATTATAAAAACAATATTACAGATGAGTGCAACATTAGCAAAAACTCCAAACATACCATAAGTTATTAACATAAAAATCATTACTGCAATTAAACCAAAAACACTTGCGATTTTTCCTGCTGAAATAGAGTCACTGCCAAGACCTGGACCAACTGAACGTTCTTCAAGAATAACCATTGGAGCAGGTAATGCACCTGATCTAAGAACTAGTGCTAAATCATTCGTTTCTTGAACTGAAAAAGCACCTGTAATTTGCCCAGTTGAAAATATTTGTGTTTGTATTACTGGAGCACTAACAACTTTTCCGTCTAATACAATTGCAAAAGCTCTACCTATGTGTTTTCCAGTAACTCGTCCAAACTTCTTTCCGCCTAAAGGAGATAATTGAAATGAAACCGATGGGCTGTTGTTTCTGTCAAATGTTGGACTTGCATCCTTCAGCATTTCACCAGAAACCATAACTCTTTTATTTATCATGTAAAAACGATCAGGATTTTTATCTTCTTGTAATTTGACAAAACCAGGAGGTGCTTTTGAATTTATATCTAAATCATCAGGGGAAATAGTTGGATGAGCTAATTGAAATGTTAATTTTGCAGTTTTACCTAATAATTTTTTGATACGGCTTGGATCATCCAGACCAGGAAGTTGGACAATTATACGATCAGCACCTTGTTGTTGAATGCTGGGCTCATTTGTTCCTGTTTCATCTATTCTTCTTCTAACTATTTCAATGGCCTGAGCCATTGTGGTTTTTGTAATATTTTTTTTATTTTGATCTGAAAATTTTATAAAAAAAGAGTCAAGTTTATTTTCTAAAATTAGGTTTTTATCTAATGAAAATAAAACTGATTTGATTTTTTCATTTGAAGTTTCTCCACGTTTTTGAAATGAAATAACATCATTTTGTATGCTTAATTTTTTATAACCAATTTTTGATTTCCTAAGTGAAGATCTAATATCGGATAAAAGAGTGTCGAGTTTTTCAGCAAAAACAACATCCATATCGGCTTTGAGTAACAAGTATGAACCACCCTGTAAATCAAGACCAAGATTTATTTTTTTACCTGGTAAAAAGTTGAATGATTTAATTTGTTGAGACGTATTAAAAAAGTTTGGTAAAGCATATACTATACCTATAATTACACTTATAATTATTAATATTAATCTTATTTTTGATAAATTTTTCATCTCACAACATTATAAAAAAAAAGTTTTTTAATTACTTTTTCTTAGAATTTGATTTTTTATCTTCAGGTTTTACCTTTTGATCACCGCGAACTTCAGATATCATTTGTCTTGCAAGTTCAACAGTTACCCCTGAAGCAATTTCTACACTTACAGTTTCAGATCCATCGATAGCTTTTGTAACCACACCCAATATTCCTCCTGCAGTTAAAACTTTATTACCTCTCTTTAAACTCTCAACCATTAGTTTATGTTGTTTAACTCTTTTTTGTTGAGGTCTTATAAGTAAAAAATAAAAAATTATAAAAATTAAAATAAATGGTAGAAGCCCCTGTAATGAAAAACCTCCAGCTCCTCCAGCTGCTGATTGAGCAAATGCACTTGAAATCATAAGTAACTCCATTTTAAACATTAAATAAAGATAACAACTTATATATAAAAAAACTAAGAAAGACCATAGATAAAATTTTAAAATTATATATATTACAACTTTTAATTATTTAGGCCTTTTATAATGTTTGATAATACTACAAATTCTATTTTAGAGAGAATTGCTAATGCTTTAGAAAGGTTAGCTCCAGCTGATAAAAAAATTAATAATTTGGATCAAAGTGAAGGTTTTATTTTTGAATCCAAATCTGGTTTAATTAGACCTGTCGAAAATATAAACCGTATTTCTATTTCTCTTCTTCAAGGCATTGATAACCAGAAAGAAATTCTTTTAAACAACACATTAAGTTTTTCCAAAAATTTGAGTGCAAATAATGCTTTGTTGTGGGGTGCAAGAGGAACAGGTAAATCTTCTCTTGTTAAAGCTGTTCATAAAGAGGTTATTGTAAAAACAAAATCTAAAACTTTAAAATTAGTTGAAATTCATAGAGAAGATATATCGGAACTTCCTGAACTTTTATTACTTTTATCTCAACACAAAAATTATAGATTTATCTTGTTATGTGATGATTTGTCCTTTGATGCAGGCGAAAATAATTATAAAAGCCTAAAGGCTGCACTTGATGGAGGTATAGAAGGAAAGCCGAATAATGTAATCTTTTATGCAACGTCAAATAGAAGACATTTAATGCCGAGAGACATGATGGAAAATGAAAGATCTACAGCTATAAATCCTTCAGAGTCTGTTGAAGAAAAAGTCTCTTTGTCTGATAGATTTGGATTATGGATTGGGTTTCATAATATGGATCAAGATACATTTCTTTCTATAGTCGAAGCATATGCTTACGAATTCAAAATATCTATAGAAAAAAATAAACTTAAATCAGAGGCACTTGAATGGTCAATTACTAGAGGTGCCAGATCAGGAAGAGTAGCTTGGCAATTTATTCAAGATTTAGCAAGCAGACAAAATATAAAAATCTATTAATTTAAATAATTCAATGGGTTAACTGGATTTCTGTTGTGCCTTAGTTGAAAGTGAAAATAATTTTTGTTCTCAGGCGTATACGCAATTATTTGTTGTTTTTTTATTTTGTCACCAACCTTAACACTATACTTGCCTAAATTGGAATACGCAGTTACCCAAGACTGATTGTGTTTTACAATTATTAAATTACCAAACTTTTTAATTTGTGATCCTACAAATGCAACCGTTCCATCATACGCCGAATAAATAGGTTTGTTTTTACCAAACATAATATCAATACCATCATAATGCTGACCTTTACCAAACCTACCAAAATTTTTTATAACTTCTCCTTTTGCTGGCCATAAAAAAACAGGTGCATTTTTAATTTTTTTATTGTTAGAAGTATATTCATTTTTAGTAATTTGTTTTTTATCATATACTTTTTCATTAATAATTAAGTCTACAACTGAAAAATCTTTAAGCGATGGAATTAAGATTTTTTTCCCTACAACCAAATTGAAAGGAGTTTTAAGTTTATTCAATTTAATAATCTCTGATTTTTTAACGGCAAATCTTTTCGAAATTTTTTCAATAGTATCACTCTCTTTCACAATATAAATATTTTCATGTCTTAAAAATAAAATTTGATTAGGTTTTAATTCATAAGGTTTTGAAAGATTATTATCTTCAATTATGTCTTTTGGAATTACTTTATATTTATTGGCAATACTATAAATTGTCTCATTTTCTTTAACAATTATCATACCATTTAATGGAATATCAAAGTTATTTGAACTAGAAGGTTTATTAAAAATTTTAGCTTCTTTTTCGGGAGCAAGGTCTTTTTTTAAATCGTCATAAAGCTTATTACTTTGACATCCAAACATAAGAAAAATTAAAATGATGTAATAACTTTTATTCAATTTAAACACCTTATTTTTAGACTTAAATTAAAATCTAACAAATTTCAATAATTATCACTTATTAATGGAACAAAATTGACTTGACCAAGATCTTCCCAAATATCGTTTTCTCTGTTATTTTTGACAGTTATTTTTTTTAATCTTTGTTCTTTTAAAACAGATCCTACTGGCACCACACACGTACCATTAAATCTAACTTGACTTAATAATCTATTATCAATTTTTTCTACTGCACATGTTATGATTAAATGATCAAATGGTGCTAATTTTGGCCATCCCCAAAACCCATCTCCATATTCGCAAATAATATTTGTTAACTTTAGTTTTTTAAAACAACTAATTGCGTTTACTAATAAGGGGCGAATTCTTTCTATTGAATAAACTCTTCTAGATAAAATTGATAAAATAGATGTTTGGTAACCAGAACCAGTTCCTATTTCTAAAATTACTTCATTTCCTTTTAGCGATAAAGCTTCAGTCATTAAGGCAACTATATATGGCTGACTAATTGTTTGTTCAAAACCAATAGGCAAAGGATTATTTTCATATGCATAATCTTTAAGGTTAGAAGGAAGAAAAATTTCTCTAGGAATTTTTTCAATTGCAGATAAAACATTTTTTGAAGAAATTCCCATAGATCTTAATTTCATAATTAAATTAGCTTTTTGAATTGTGCTTTCAAATATCATGATTCATTTTGTTAAAAAATTCTTTATTACTTAAATTTAAGGACAATGGTGTTATTGAGATTTTATTTTTTTTTAAACATTCTAAATCAGTGTTGATTAATGAACTGTGATCATTAATCATTCGCCCTATCATGAAGGAACTAAAATCATCATCAAATAAAATTTCATCAGCAATTTTTTGGGATGCTAAAGTTGTGAATGAACTTCTAACATTTTCTAAATTAGATGAAATTATAAATGGAAAATTTACATTATAAAATCTAGGGGTTTGTGATTTGATTTTTAGTAAATAGTTTATGATATCAAGACCTTTGGCTTGCGAACACTCATAAGAATTAATTCTATCATTACCACGGTATTGACTTAACGCAATTGAATCTATTCCCCTCACTGCACCCTCCCATGCAGCAGCCACAGTCCCTGAATAAGAAACTTCGTCTCCAATATTACTTCCAGCATTTATACCACTAAGAATTAAATCAGGTTTGTTTTTGTTAAATAAATGATTAAGAGCAAAAATTATACAATCAGTTGGTGTACCATCAACAATCCAAAAATTTTTTGACATTTCTCTGAAGTTAATATGTTGTTTTATTGTAATTGATTTTGATTTTGCTGATTGATTTGTTTTTGGAGATACTATTAAAACATTATCTGCTAGTTGCTCAGCAATATTTGATAGAACTTTCAAGCCAACAGATTCATATCCATCATCATTGGAAATAAGAATATTATTCAATTTATTGTTCATGTGTTGAATTTAATGCTTCAATTTTTTTAATTCCCCTCATGTAGGGTACAAGAACATCAGGGATGACAACAGATCCGTCACTTTGTTGATAATTTTCTAATATGGCGATTATTGTTCTGCCAATTGCTAAACCGGAACCATTAAGTGTATGCAAGAAATCAATTTTATTTGTTTCTTTATCTTTAAATTTAGCATTCATTCTCCTTGCTTGAAAATCTCCACAATTAGAGCAAGATGAAATTTCCCTGTACATACCTTTCCCCGAATTTTGCCCAGGAAGCCAAACCTCTAGATCAAATGTTTTCTTAGCTGAAAACCCAACATCTCCTGAACATAACTTCATAATTCTATATGGTAATTCTAATTTTTTCAGAATGGTTTCTGCACAAGAAACTAGGTTTTTCAGTTCTTCATCTGAATTAATTGGATTTGTTATAAAAACCATTTCCACTTTAGAAAATTGGTGTTGACGTATCATACCCCTAGTATCAGTACCAGCTGCTCCAGCTTCCGATCTGAAACAAGGAGTATTGGCAACAAATCTTAATGGTAAACTACTTTTATCAAGAATTTCATCCCTCACAATATTAGTTAAAGGCACTTCAGCTGTAGGAATTAACCATCTTTTGTCTGTTGTACAAAATAAATCGTCTGTAAATTTAGGAAGCTGACCAGTGCCATATAATGCTTCATCTCTTACGATATAGGGAGGAGAAATTTCTTCAAAACCAAAATGATTCACATGGGTGTCTATCATAAATGAAGATAGTGCTCTTTCTAGTAAAGCTATTTTTCCTCTTAATAAAACAAACCTTGATCCTGATATCTTAACACCAGTCTTAAAATCAAGTTGATTTAGTTTTTCACCAATCTCTACATGATCTAGAGGCTCAAAAGTAAATTTAGGTTTTGTTCCCCATTTTTTAATTAATTTATTTTCATTTTCATTTTCTCCATCAGGAACATCATCATCTAAACTGTTGGGTAATACTTTTAAAATATCATTTAGTTCACTAGAACAATTTTTTATTTCTTGATCTATTTTTGTTAATTCAGACTTTAAATTGGAAATATTTTTTTTTAATTCTGATACGTCTTTACCTTCAGATATTAACTTTCCAATTTCTTTTGAACTATTATTTCTTTGTTCTTGTATAACTTGTATTTCAGATTGTTTTTTTCTAATGACTTTATCAATGTCGAGAATTGAAGATGAATCAATATTTAAACCTCTACGAGACATTTGTTTTATAAATTTTTCAGGATTGTTTCTTATAAATTTAATATCATGCATCAAAGAACTCTTCTACTTACTTTTACTAAGAAATTTTGAAAAAATTATAGATATTTCGTATAAAGCGATAATTGGTAATGCAAGTAAAATTTGTGAGATAACATCTGGCGGTGTAAGAATTGCAGCAATAACAAAAGCAGTTAAGATTGCATACTTTCTTTTACTTGCAAGATCATCTGGTGTGATAATACCTGTTTTAACTAACAATAATAAAATGACTGGTAATTCAAAACATAATCCAAAAGCAAAAATGAGTTTCATTATTAATGAAAGGTATTCTGATATTCTAGGTTCTAGTTCTATAGGAAGTGAACCATCAACACTATTAACTTGAAAAGAAAGAAAGAAGTCCCACGCAAGAGGTATAACAATATAATAGACCATAGCTGCACCAGCTATAAATAAAATAGGAGTAGCCAACAGAAAAGGAAGAAAGGCTTGTTTTTCATTTTGATATAAACCTGGGGCAACAAATCTCCATATTTGAATTAAAAATATAGGTAAAGACACACATAAAGATATAAAAAAAGCAACTTTAACCTGTGTAAAAAAACCTTCATGTAAGGCAGTAAATATCATTCTTCCACCATTTTCAAGTATTTGAGAAGCAAGTGGAGCTTGCAAAAACATATAAACAATATCTGCAAGATTTTGATTGTCATCTGTAAATTTAATAAAGCACAAGAAAAATAAAAATAAAAATGCACAAAATGATACTAATAGTCTATTTCTCAGCTCAATAAGGTGATCCAATAATGTCATGTTTTGTTCAGGATTTTTGGCTTTAGTCATATTATTATTTAAAATTATAAATTTTTAATTTTTGATTTAGAATTTTTATCAATTTTTTCATTATTCACATTTTTTATATCATCAACATCATTTTTGATTGATTTTATATTAACATCATCTTCTAATTCTTTAATTTCACCTACATGGTCTTCTATTAAGGAATTCTTATCTATTTTATTAACTTCTTTTCTTAAATCGGAAATTTCAGCTTCATTGGCTAAATCATCAATTCCTGAATGAAATTGTGAAGCCATTGATTTTATTTTTCTTAAAAAGGATGTGATTGACCTTAGAACTTTTGGTAAATCTTTTGGACCAACTACTATTAGCAACACAAAAGAAATTAAAAGAAACTCTGGAAAACCAATATCAAGCATTAGATAATACTTTGCCTATGATTTCTTCTTAACAGCTTGTTTCTTTTTTGCTGTTTTTTTAACAGTCTTTTTTTTAGGCTTAGTTTTTGTTTCAGCAATAACCTCCATTTCTTCATCATTTTCTTTGTTAGACTTAACCTGATCTTTGAAATTTTTTAATCCTTTTCCAAAGTCACCCATTATACTTGACAATTTGCCTTTTCCGCCAAACAAAATTAGAACAACAATTAATACAATAATCCAATGCCAAATACTAAATGCACCCATGATCTAAATCTCCTATTTAAAATACTTTTAAATTAAAAACACATTACATGTAATTCATATTTTTTTATATACAAAAATTATTTATTGCTCAAAGATAAATATTTGTGTTGGATCTGTTTCAACTATTACCTTTTCATCAACTTTAAAAAAATTAAGTCCAGGAATTCTCGCATGAATGTGAAAATTTAATTTATTAACTTTTAATGATAAATGAACCAAACTTGAACCAGCAAGCAATCTTGCTTCCATAACATATCCATAATAAGAAGATTTTATAAAATTTTTTTTGTCTTTTGAATTTATATTAATTTTATTTACCGAAAACAATTTTATCGCTTCATCTCTGATAACAATTTTTACCTTCTTATTATTAAACCTTTGAGAACAATTGAAAGTACCAAGTACGGTACTTACAGTACCTTCTTTAACAATTCCTTCAAGTATATTTATTTCTCCAAAAAACTCAGCTACAAAAGCTGATTTTGGTCGTAAATATAAATCGATAGGACTTCCAAATTGTTCAATACATCCATTATTTAAGATACCAATTTTGTCAGACATAAACATAGCTTCTTCTGGATCATGAGTTACTAATAATGCTGAAATTTTGTATTCTCTTAAAATATGTAACATTTGATCTCTAATTTTTTCTTTTAATCTTGAATCTAAATTTGAATAAGGTTCATCTAAAAAAATAATTTTAGGATCAGAAGCCATGGCTCTAACTAATGCAACTTGTTGTTGTTGACCACCTGATAATTCATGAGGATAATTATTAGCCAGATTAGAAATATCAATTTCATCCATCAAATTCTGAATTTTTTGTGAACTTTTTTCTATGTCATTTTTTTTAATACTAAAGAAAATATTTTCTATAATAGTTAAATGAGGAAATAACGCACAATCCTGAAAAACATATCCTATTTGTCTTTTATCTGAATTTAAATGAAAATTGAAGGAAGACACAATTTTGTTATTTAATTTAATTTCCCCCTTTTGAAGTTTTTCTATTCCACTTGCTAATTTAAGTAATGTTGTTTTTCCACATCCAGATGGCCCTAACAATGAAACCACTTCTCCAGCTTCAAGTTTCATAGAAAAGTCATTCAATATTATTTTTTTGTCATATTTATGTGAAATATTTAAAAACTCTAACAATATTTAAATCCCAATAATTAATTTACATTTAATCAACAGATTGATCACTGAAAATAACTTTATTTTTATCAAGTAAGCCTGAGTTTTTAAGATCTTCAATCCCCGGGAGATCTTTGATATTTTTAAGATTAAAATAATCTAAAAACAAATTTGTTGTTTTCCATGTAAGTGGATTTCCAGGAGTTGATTTCCTATGACCAGGACGAATCCATTGTAATTCTAATAAAACATCAAGGGTGCCTCTGCTAAGTGAAACTCCACGAATATTTTCTATTTCTGATCTTGTAATGGGTTGATGGTAAGCAATAATTGCTAGAGTTTCAGTTGCCGCACGTGACAATGGTTTTGGAACAATTTTTTCGATATTTAAAAACTCAGAAACATCCAAAGAAGTTCTAAATGCATATGTATCATTAATTACATTTAAATTAACTCCGCTTGAGGAGTATTTTTTTTCCAAGTTTTCTAAGATTTCATTTAATATATTTTTATCTATTATTCGTTTTAATAATTCATCATAAGGTACTGGATCAGAAGAAGAAAAAATTAGAGCTTCCACAATTTTTTGCTTTAATACAAAATCATAATTTTCATTTTTCTTTTCATCTAATTTTTTCATAATTGTACCTAAAACTAAGATTTAAATTATAATTAATTTTAATTTATTTTTGGATGTAATAAAATATTACCATTAAAATTATCTTGCCTTAATTGCAAACTACCTTCTTTAACAAGTTCCAGAGAGGCAACGAAATGAGAGGCCAGAGCTGATTTCCTTTCTAACTTATTTCTAAGATTATTTGGAATAAAATCTAAAAGATCTTTCCAATCTTTAGAATGTTTAAAAAAACTCTTAAGAGTATTTAATGCGTCTTCAACTGAATATAATTGAGTATCTGCAATAGTAATAGATTTATTATTGTTGAACGTAATAATTTCACCATAAGTTTTAATCAAATCATATAAACTTGTATTGTATTGGTTTTTTTGATTTACACCAAAAATTTCTGGGTTACCTCTTTTAAAAAAGTGTGTTCCTAAACTAGGCCTTTTAAAAAGAAGCTTTGATACTTTTTGCATTCCTTCTAACCTTTTGATTTGAAATTCTAACAATTCAGACATTTCTTCTGAGGTCATCGACTCCTCTTCGTTATCATCGGGTAATAAAAGTTTTGATTTCAAAAAAGCTAACCACGCTCCCATAACTAAATATTCTGCTGCAATATCAATATCCTTTTTTATAATTTTATCTAAAAATTCTAAATATTGTTCAGCTAATGTTAATATTGATAATTTTGTTAAATCAATTTTATGATCCCTTGCCAAGCTTAAAAGAAGATCAATAGGCCCTTCAAAACCATCCAATGAAAGACTAAGAACATCAATTTTTTTATAATTTAATTCTGACATTTATTTTTTTTTGTTAACTTGAAGAATACAGACTATCTTTTCTTTTTTAAATTTTTGACATAATTTTAAACCATTATCTTTATTCATCGAAGTTGTCCATACTCTATGAAATAATAAGTTTTCATTATTGGTATAAGAAAAAATTTCCATATTTGTTTCTAACAATAAATTTGCATATTTTTCTTCAATATTTTGCTTTGCCAATTTAGCTTTATTTAAATCTCTAAATGATCCAAATTGCACTCTGTATAAAAGCATACTTTGGTTTGATTTTTGTATATTTATTTTAATCTGTTTAGATTTTGAAACTTTTTCATTCGAAATTTTTGCATCTTTTAATGAATTTTTATCAATACTTTTCAGTGTTTTCTTCTTAATTGGAGCAACTTCTAATGGTAAAAGTTCAGGTTTTGTTGGCTTGGGTCTAATTTTTTCATTTTTAATTAATGCATCTTTATTATTTAATATTTCAATATCTAGATTTGAAATTTTCTTACCACCTGGATCTTTAGGTTTAATTATAATGTTTTCATTATCTGGCCCTAAAACTATTAATTTATCATTATCAGTTTCTTGAAAAAATATTTTTAAAGCAAAGAGACTGATTGAAAAAAAAATTCCAACACTTAAAAAAAATAAAGAAAATATCTTCAAGTAATTGTTCATTAATCTACATCTCAAAAATTGGTTCGATTTTAAGAATACTTAACCCTTTTCTAATTGTTAAAGCAACAGCTTTCACTAATGATAATCTTGCATTTGTTAATTCCAAATCATCTTCAACTATAAATTTTATATTATTATCTTTTCCTTTGTTCCATAGACTATGGAAAATGCTTGATAATTCAATTAAGTAATAACAGATTCTGTGAGGTTCATGGTTTTTAGCAGCAAGTTCTAAAGTTCTAGGCCATAAAGCTATGAATTTAATAAGTTCAATTTCGTGAACATCTTTTAAGTGTTTTGGATTTTTTAAAATTAGTTCTTCCTCTTTAACTTTTGAAGATCTAAAAATAGAGTTACAACGTGCGTGCGCATACTGGACATAAAATACTGGATTTTCTTTTGATTTTTCCATTACTTTTTTAAAATCAAAATCTAAAGATTGATCGTTTCTTCTAGTCAGCATAATAAACCTTACAACATCTTTACCTACAGCATTTATAATATCAGATAGAGTTACGAAGTTACCTGCTCTCTTACTCATTTTAATTGGTTTTCCGTCCTCCAAAAGATTTACTAAAGCACAAACTTTTGTATCAATTGAAATGGTATCATTTGACAAAGCTCTTACAGCTGCATTTATTCTAGAAATATAACCTATATGATCTGCCCCTAAAACATTGATCAAATCACCTTTGGTTCTATTCATTTTATCTAAATGATAAGCCATGTCTGTTGCAAAGTAAGTCCACGTACCGTCTGATTTTTTAAGAGCTCTGTCAGAGTCATCCCCATACACAGATGACTTAAATAATAATTGTTCTCTTTTTTCCCAATTTTTGGGGTCAGCACCCTTAGGTGGATCCAAAACGCCATAAAAAATAAGATTTTTACTCTCAAGAATTTTAAAAATTTCATCTAGTAAATGTCCCGAAATAATTTCTTTTTCACTACTAAAAACATCCATTTCGATTCCTAATTTAAGAAGATCATTTTTAATCATTCCCATTATAACTTCTAAAGAAACAGATCTAACTTTTTCAAAAACTTTTTCTTTAGGGTCCGTTTTTAATTTATATCCATACTTTTCAACAAGATTTTTACCTACTTCTTTTAAATATTCTCCAGGATAAAGACCCTCTGGGATATCAATTGACTTATTTGTTACTAGTTCATTATACCTTAACATTGAAGAGTCTATTAATTTTTCAATCTGATTTCCTGCATCATTGATATAGTACTCTCTAGTAACTGTGTAGCCAACCTCAGTCAAAAGGGACGCAAGGGCGTCTCCAAACACAGCACCTCTTGCATGACCAGCATGAAGAGGTCCAGTAGGATTAGCAGAAATATATTCGATGTTTATGTTTTTTCCTTTTCCTATTTCTAATTTATCCCAATTCCCTGAGTTCTGAAGCATATTGCTCAAGAAATCTGACCATACATTTTGTTTAAATGTAATATTAATAAAACCTGGCCCAGCTACATTAACATTGTCAACACCTGGAAAATTTGAAAAATAGACCATAAAATTTTCTGCTATTATTTTAGGGCTTTGTTTTAAATCTTTACTTAAAATCATTGCTAAATTTGTTGACATATCTCCGTTAATTGAATTTTTAGGAGGTTCTAGAGTTAATTTTTTAAGAATGTCTTCAACTATGAAAGAATATTTAAAATCTGATTTAAACTTCTCAACCGCTTCAATCAAATGGTTAAAGTAAAATTTGTAAATATTCATTAACTCAAAATCTTTCTATGTGTAAAATTTATCATATTCTGTTTTTAAATAATTGTCAGTCATACCAGCTATATAATCAGCTATGACTCTAAATTTTTCTTTTTGTGAGATTTCCGATAAAATTTGTCCATTAAAATATTTCCATTGTTCTGGAAGTTTATGAATATCCTTTATAAATAATAAAAATAATTTTTCTATCATAAGTGCATTTTTATCCAATTTTTTTACAACTGACTCATTTCGATACATTTTGTTAAATAAAAATTTTCTTATTTCTTCCATTGACGATGAAGCATTGTTAGAAAGTTTTACAGTTTTTTTCCCATAATCTTTTATTTCATTTATATTTTTAAAATTATTTTTTTTTATAATTGCTAGTGAATTTGATACAACATCGTTTATAAAATAACTAATTAGATGCCTCATTAATTGATGAATTAATATATCATCCTTTATATTGATAAAATTATTTTCGATATTTTTTAAAATATAATTAATAATATCTATTTTACGAAGATCATTTAAAGAAAATAATTTTTCACGAAGACCATCGTCAAAATCATGCGTTAAATAAGCTATATCATCAGAAATATTTGCCACTTGACCTTCTAATGAGCTGTATGTTCTGAAATCAATATCTAAGATAAGACAAATATCTTTGATAGTTTGTGGTATTTTATCCAAATCTAAAAAAGGTCCATTATGTTTTATCAATCCCTCTAAAGTTTCATGAGTAAGGTTCAAACCATCAAAATTTGGATATTTTTTTTCTAAAATTGTTACAACTCTTAATGATTGTTCATTATGATTGAAACCACCTACATCAGACATTATTTCTTGGAGAATATCTTCTCCCTTATGACCTAGAGGTGGATGTCCTAGATCATGTGCAAGGGCTATGGTCTCAGTTAAATCCTCATTAATATTTAGAGCCTTTGCAATTGATCTTGCAATCTGTGATACTTCAAGAGTATGCGTCAGTCTAGTTCTATAATGGTCTCCTTTATGGAAAATAAAAACCTGAGTTTTGTCTTTTAATCTTCTAAAAGCTTCAGAGTGAATAATTCTATCCCTATCTCTTTGATATTCAGATCTACCAAGAATAAGTTTATCATCTTTATAGACTCTGCCCCTACTTTCAGAACTATGACATGCAAGTGGACTTAAATAGCGGTTGTCATTATTAACAAACATAAAATTTTCCAATAAATTATTCATTTATGTATAAAAATATGTTAATTTGCAATTAAACAATTGTAATAAAATTCAAAATTAAATGAGGTTTTTTTAAATGAATGAAAGTAAAGATTTCAATCAAGACTTTAGTCTATCAAAAGAAGCCTTAGCAAGAGTAAAAATTTTACTTAAAGACGAAGAAGGTTCATATTTTAGAATATCAGTTCTAGGAAGTGGATGTTCTGGCTTTCAGTATGATTTTTCATTTGATAAGAAACCTAAAGAGGATGATATGATCTTCAAAGAAGGTGGAATTGATTATTTAATTGATAAAGTGTCTATTGATTTTCTTCGTGGAAGCACTTTAGAATATGTTTCAGAACTTGCAGGATCATATTTTAAAATTGAAAATCCTAATGCTACAGCAAATTGTGGCTGTGGAACAAGTTTCTCTATTTAAAGTAAATTTTATCAAATGTCCTTTAAAATAGCTAGTTTTAATGTAAATTCTATAAAAATGAGACTACCAAATGTATTAAGTTGGCTAGATAAAAATAATATTGATGTCATTTTAATGCAGGAAACTAAGACAATGGATGATAATTTTCCTTCATTAGACTTTAAACAAAAACGGTATAATCTGATATATAATGGACAAAAATCATATAACGGCGTTGCAATTGCATCTAAATTTGAAATAACTGAAATTACCAGATCATTACCTTTTTATAATGATACTAATGATCAAGATAATCAAGCAAGGTTTTTACACGTAAAAATTAATGATGTAAATATCATTTGCTTATATTTACCTAATGGTAATCCTGCTCCTGGTCCTAAATATGACTATAAAATTAGTTGGATGAAACGTCTAACAAAATACACTAAAGATATTTATGACACAAATGAACCTCTGATTTTAGGAGGCGATTTTAATGTAATTCAGGAAAGTATTGATTGTTATGATGTGTCTAAATGGCAAAATGATGCATTATATCTGGAAACAACCAGAAGGCATTTAAGAGAGTTAATAAATATTGGTCTAGTTGATGCTTACCGCATAAAATATCCAATAGCTAAAGAATATAGTTTTTGGGACTATCAGGGTGGTGCTTGGCAAAAAGACAATGGAATAAGAATAGATCTTTTTTTAATCTCACCAGAGATAGTTGATAATCTAATTGATGTAGGTATAGACAAAACTCCAAGAGGTGAAGAAAAACCCAGTGACCATACACCTATTTGGATTCATTTACAAAAATAAACTTTATGATTTATGTATATTTTTAGGTATAAACCCTGAATCTTCTACCATTCTAGGATTAGGAACCCAGAGTTCTCGATTAGGATGCATTCCAGCTCCATAAGTTGCTGAAACAGCAGAGTTTCTCATTCTATTAAGCAATCTAGTATCTGCATCTCCAACTGCTGGATGTGTGCCACCATTAGTTTTGAAAATTTCTTCCCAATTGCTTTTTCTAAACTTAAAAATATTAGTATCATTCAATTGGGAACAATTAATCTCATTTTTATTTAAATCAACTATAATTTCATCTCCATCCTCTATTAGGGCAATAGGTCCACCTATAGCCGCCTCTGGACCAACATGACCAATGACAAGACCAACAGAGCCACCAGAGAAACGTCCATCAGTCATTAATCCTACAATTATATTTCTTTCTCTGCACAAAGTGGTAATTCTTGAGGTAGAATCCAGCATTTCTGGCATACCAGGCCCACCTACAGGTCCTTCATACCTAACTACAACCATATCATTATTGTTAAAGTTGTCTGGTTCATTTTCTAGGGTCCAAAGAAGTTTTTGTTCTCCATCAAATATTCTAGCTTTCCCAATAAAAACATTATTTTCTAAACCACCTTCAACACCAGCTAGTTTTAAGATAGAACTGAATTCAGGAGATAAATTTCCTCCTAAAAGTCTAAGTCCTCCAGTTTCTTTATAAGGTTTTTTTACAGGATATATTACTCTTCCGTCAGGTTCTTTAGGAGCTAATCGATCAACTTGTTCAGCTAAAGTTTCACCTGTACACGTTAAAGTATTGCCATTCAATAAGCCTGATTCTAATAAATCCTTAATAAAAATCTGAACACCACCTTGATTATCAATATCAACCATTGAGTATTTTCCAAATGGTCTTGCATCAACTAAAACAGGAACTACCTTTTCGGATAAATAGTTAAATTCATCTGGAGACATAATATCTTCAATAAAACTTTTATATCCTGCAGCTCTAGCTAACTCTGGTGCATGAAGCATGACGTTAGTTGATCCTCCTATAGACATTGCTACTATTAGAGCATTCCTTATAGAGTCTCTCGTAACAATATCCCTTGGCTTAATATCTTTTTTAACCATATTATCTAAATAAGTAATGAGTTGGTCAGGAAATACATCTAACCTTCTATCATCGTCTGAAGGTGGTGAAACCATATGTAAAGGTTGCATGCCTACAACACCAATAAACGTCTGCATAGTATTATAAGTAAACATCCCACCACAACTTCCATAACCAGGGCAAGCTTCGCATGCAATTCTTCTTTTCAGTTCTTCATCTTCACTACCTGCAATTTGATAACTTGAAATAATGTCCAATGGTTCATTAGTAACTGAATCAATTCCAGGTCTTATTGGACCGTCAGACATTATAATAGCAGGTCTATTGTGCTCTAAAATTGCAGACAATGTTCCAACAGGTGGTTTGTCACATGCAACAACAGCAATTGTACCTTCTAAACCCGAAGCACTTAAATGTTCGCATAATGTATCATTAGTTACTTCTCTTCCAATTAAAGAATAACGCATCTCTTTAGTACCGTTTCTTATACCATCAGATGTCGCTACAGTGTATTCAGGTTGTACTAATCTCATTCTAATATCATTTGGGTTTTGGCCTATCCTTAGCCTTAATTTTTCATGTATAGTTTTAACTTTTTGTTCAACACCAAGATAACATTGAGAGTCCCCTTTATTACCAACCACCCCAATTGAAGGTTCATGTATTAAATCAAGGTCAGTATTTAAGATTCTTGCAATACCAAAAGTTTGAGAATTTCTTCCAGGATTTTTGTCAATTAAAACTGTTTTTGAATTCTTCATATTTTTCTCCGATTTTCATTTAATATTATAAATTTAATAAGGCCCTATTTATTTCTGATTTTCTTTGATTAAATATTGTTTTTTTAGTTTTCACATCCTCTATAACTTTTGGTGGTGCTTTTCCTATAAATGAAGGGTTCTCTAATCTTTTATCTATTATTTCAATTTCATTGGTTATATTTTCAAGCTCTTTACTCAATCTATTTTTTTCTGCTTCTATATCAATTAGTCCATCTGTTGGTATCATTAAAATTATCTCATCAACAGTTGTAACAATAGATTTTTCATTTTCTTCATGTTGTTTAGATAAAAATTTTATTTGATTTAATTTTGCTAAATTAAGGATTAAATTGTAATTCTCTTCAATAACAATCTTTTTTTCTTGATTTACATTTTTAAGTAAAATTGTAGGTCTAGATTTATTTGGAATATTTTTTTCAACTCTAATTGATCTTATCGCAGACACAATATCAATTGTCAGACCAATTCCATTTTTTAATAAAGTTTCAGTTTCAATTAAGCTCGGCCATGAAGATGATATTGCTAACTTATTAGATTTAAACAATTTTTCAAAAATTTCTTCTGTGACATATGGCATTATTGGGTGTAACATTAATAAAACATTTTTCATAATTTTAATAGAAACATTTTTAGTCTCTTTTTGTGACTCAATATTTTCAGCATTATTCAAAATAGGCTTGATAAACTCTATATACCAATCACAATAATCTCTCCAAATAAACTGATACAAGGCATCTGCAGCATCATTAAATTTGTATTCAACTATAGATTTTTTAACTTTTGAATTAAGTTGATTATATTTTTCAATTATCCATTTGTTGATTTGAAGATTTATAAAATTTAGATCAGTGTCTAGTTCTGAAATGCATTTATTAAATTCAAGAAATTTACATCCATTCCATATTTTTGTACTAAAATTTCTATATCCTGCAATTCTTTCTTCTGATAATTTTATATCCCTTCCTTGAGCAGCCATTGCTGTAAGAGTGAACCTTAATGAGTCAGCACCATATTTGACAGATAAATCAAGAGGATCTAGAACATTACCCTTTGATTTTGACATTTTTTGACCCTTATCATCTCTTACTAGAGCGTGTATATAAACTTCTTTAAATGGAACCTCATCATCCATAAAATGCATGCCCATCATCATCATACGAGCCACCCAAAAGAAAATTATGTCAAAACCAGTTACTAAAACATTTGTTGGATAATATTTCTTTAGATCTTTTGTGTTATCAGGCCATCCTAGGGTTGAAAATGGCCAAAGTGCGGATGAAAACCACGTGTCCAATACATCTTCATCTTGTATTAGTTTAACTTTTTTTCCATAATGCAATTCTGCTGCTTTCTCAGCATCTAACCGGTTATGTTCTACAAAAATCTTATCATCAGGTCCAAACCAGGCAGGTATTCTATGGCCCCACCATAATTGTCTAGAAACACACCATGGTTGAATGTTGTTCATCCATTCAAAGTATGTTTTATCCCAATTTTCAGGAACAAACTTAGTTTTTTTATTTTTAACAGCTTTGATAGCTGGTTGAGCTAATTTATATGCATCAACATACCATTGGTCCATAAGCCATGGTTCCACAACTACGTTAGATCTATCTCCATGAGGAACCGTATGTACAATTTTCTCTTCTTTAATGTATAAATTTTGAGCTTTTAAAATCTCTAAAACTTTTTTTCTAGCTTCAAATCTGTCTAACCCTTTGAAATCTTCTCCACCATTTTCATTTATCGAAGCATTAGCATCAAAGATATTAATCATATCTAAACCATGTCTTTTGCCAACTTCGAAATCATTAAAATCATGAGCTGGAGTTATTTTAACAGCACCAGAACCTTTTTCTGGATCTGAATAATTGTCAAAGATAATAGGAATACGTCGATTTATAATTGGTAGTATTACATATTTACCTTTTAGATGGATATATCTTTCATCATCGGGATTTACAGCTACAGCTGTGTCTCCAAACATAGTTTCTGGCCTAGTTGTAGCTATTGTTAAAAATTCGTCACTATTTTCAAGAGGATATTTTAAATACCAAAATTTTCCTTCAACTTCTTTTTGTTCAACTTCTAAATCAGAAATAGCTGTTAATAATTTTGGATCCCAATTAACTAATCGCTTATCTCTATAAATCAATCCTTCTTTATATAATTTAACAAATACAGAAATTACGGCTTTTGATAATCCCTCATCCATTGTAAATCGTTCTTTTTCCCAATCCGGTGACGCTCCTAAAGCTCTTAATTGATTTGTAATTTCACCACCTGACTTTTCTTTCCACTCCCAAACTTTTTCAACAAACTTTTCTCTACCTAAGCCATGTCTTGTTAAATTAGATTTTGCTAATTCTCTTTCAACAACCATCTGAGTAGCTATTCCAGCGTGATCTGTCCCTGGTTGCCAGAGAACATCTAGTCCTTGCATTCTATGAAATCTTATTAAGATGTCTTGGATAGTGAATGTTAAAGCATGACCAATATGCAACGAACCAGTTACGTTTGGGGGTGGCATCATTATAACATATGGTTCTTTTGGTGATTGATTGTTTGAAGCAAAAGCACCACTTTCCAACCATCTTTTATACCATTTTTTTTCTATGTAATTAGAATCAAACCTTTTATCCATGATATTAGAATTCCAATAAATTTTGCTTAATTAAACATCCTACGATCTAATATGTTAAAATCTAGTTTATTCTCTTTCAAATCATATTTAACATCCAAATCATTATTAATATCTTTAATTGATAAGCTTCCTAGAATAGAATTTATTTGATAAACACTAAAAATCTCATCAGCTTGACTTTGTATCAAGTTAGAAGATGCATTTAAAAAATCAACTTCTGCATCTAGCACGTCTAAAATTGTTCTTATGCCAAATTCTGACTCCTTTTTGATACCATTTAAGGCTAGTAATGAAGATTTTTTTTCACTCTCTGATGCTTTAGTTTTTGCAATAGCACTTTTGTAATTTTGATATGAGGAAATAGCACTTAACTCTACCTGTCTCTGTTTTTCAGATAATTCAACTGAACTTGCTTTTAATAGATTATCGAGTTTTTTTATAGAAGCTTTGGAGGATGAATTATAAAACAAAGGTGTCTTAAAAGTAAGATTCACACCATAACTTTGGTAATCAGTTGAAGAGGTATTTAATGACGATTCACTATCTTTACCAAAAACTTCTAAGTTAAGTGTTGGCCTATTATCACTTTCTTTTAATGCAACATTTTTTTCAGCAATATTTTTTTTCAAATTAGCTACTTTAATATCAAGGTTATTCTCTAAGGCTATTTTAACAGTTTTATTTTTTGTATCTGGAGGTGTGAAGTTTGAATTGGGTAAAGAAAATTTATTTGGTATTACATTGAATTTTGTAATACTTTTAAATTTGGAAATTGCTTTTTCAAGATTTCCTTCAGATAAAATTAAATCATATTGAGCTTTTGCTAATTTAGATTGAGCTTCGGCCAGTGTGGTTGGTGTTACTGTACCAGCTTGTAATTTTAACTCTGTGGCATCAACATTTTCTTTAAATCTATCTAAACTTTTTTTTCTTAAACTAACCACAGATTGATTTGAATAAACATCTAAATAAGCTCTTATAGAATTCAAAATTATTTTTTGCTCAATAATATTTAAATTATATTGCTCAAGTTTAATATTTTCTTTTGCTATAGAAATTTTTTCATAAGCTTCTCCTCCATCGAAAATATTTTTACTTAATGAGATAGTGGAGGTTGTTGTCTCATCATTTACAAATGTTTCTTGGGAATTACTATCTTTATTGTCAGATTTAAAGGTTGTCGTAAAAGAATTTATCCAGTCTTTAGAATAACCAGATTCTTCTAAAGAATTTTTGGTAGCAGCTAATTTATAATTTTGGGCTTTTAATTCCAAACTATTTTTAAGTGCTTCATGAATGGAATTTTCAAATAAAAAATCGGAACTAAGAACTTTTGAAGCATTTAAAAATAAAAAACAGAAAAATATTAAATAAAAAAATTTAATTCGTTTGAAAAATGAAATCATTGAAACCTCAAAAAATGCTAAATAAACATAAATATAATTTAATAGCGGATTGAAAATAAAATTCTAGTTAATAATTAAGTATTAACACGAAATTTTAAAACAAAATATTATTCTATATTTTTTTTTTTAATTGCTTGTATCCTTTTGAAGAGTTATAGAAGTAATCACCTAACTTGTGGCCCGATGGCAGAGTGGTGATGCAGCGGCCTGCAAAGCCGTTAACAGCGGTTCGATTCCGCTTCGGGCCTCCATTTATTAGATGTAATAAATATGTTTAAGCAACAAGAAATTCCCATAAACAATGACTTAGTGTTAATTGGTGGTGGACATTCTCACATAATGCTAATTATGGAACTGTCAAAAAGATCTATTGAAGGAACCCGGATAACATTAATTAGTAATGAAATTGATACTCCTTATTCAGGTATGATTCCAGGCTTTATTGAAGGAATGTACACTTGGAGAGAAACTCACATTGACCTTTATAAACTTTGTTTCAAGTTAAATATTAGGTTTATACATTCAGAAGTTTTAGAAATTTCAGCAATTAATAAAGAAATAATTTTAAAAAACAGACCAAAAATAAAATTTGACGTACTATCAATAAACACAGGTATACAAAGCTCCAATAAAACTATAAAAGGGGCTCTTAAATATTGTGTGCCCGTAAAACCAATCTCAAAATTATCTAATAATTTTTTAACTGAAATAAAAACAAATAATAATATTGCTTTTATTGGAGGAGGTCCCGCTTCAGTAGAATTAGCTTTAGGTTTGCAAAAACGTTTCAAAAATACAAAATCTAATTTGAAAATAAGTATAATAACTGGCAAAAATGGACTATTAAGTTCTTTTCCAAATAAAACAAGAAAAGCAGCAAAACATACTCTTCAAAATGCACAAATTAATGTGATTGAAAAAGTAGAAGTAATTGAAGTACAAAAAGATACATTGATTTTATCAGATAAGACTAAATTGAAAATTGATAAGTCAATTTTATCAACAAATGGTATGGCCCCAGAATGGATAAAAAAATCAGATATTATTTTAAATCAAAATAATTTTATTATTGTTAATAATAAATTTCAAACAAATTATAATTATGTTTTCGCTGCTGGTGACATAGTTGATTTTGACAATCAAAATTTAAGTAAATCTGGTGTTTATGCAGTAAAATCTGGAAAACCTTTAGCTAGAAGTATTAGAGGATTTATTCAAAAAAAAATACCTGTTCCTTATAAATTTAATAAAAATTATTTATCTATAATAGGATTATCAAATGGACTAGCCATTGCTACAAAATATAATTTCACATTTACTTCAAGATTTAGTTTTCTTTTAAAAAAATTAATAGATCAGAAATTTGTAAAAAAATTCAATGATTTAAACCAAGATAATAATTATATATTTAGGAATTTATTTAAAGTTTTTGACGTTATTATTCAAAAAAATAAAAATATACCTTCTTATCAAATGCAATGTAGAGGTTGTGCTGCAAAAGTAGATTTTAATTCTCTCAAAACAACTTTATCCAAAGAAATAATTACAACGTCTGAAGATGCAATTAATATAAATAATTATCCAAAATTATATCAGAGTGTAGATATGATTAGCTCTATTATATCGGATCCATATCTTTTAGGAAAAATTGCAGCTAATCATGCAATTAGCGATATTATTGCAGTCAATTCTAAACTTATTTCAGCTCTAATGATTTTACAACTTCCATTTTCAAATTCTGAAATAAATTCAAGAGATTTAGAACAAGTCACCTCTGGTGCAACAGAAGTCTTAAAGTTAGCTAATTGTTCTATAAGTGGTGGACATACTATGATTGGCAAAGATAAAGATCCAGTAATAGGTTTTTCTGTAATAGGCGAAAAAAAAAGTGTAAATAATAAAACCCTTGGTAAGCTAAATGTTAATGATATTTTAATATTAACTGAAAGAATAGGGTCTGGAATTATATTTGCGGGTATAAACAACGATATTATTGATAGTTATTACCAAATTGAAGTTCTTAACCAGATGTCTCAAGGAAATATTAATTTCTCAAAAATTTCAGATAGATTGAAAATTTTGTCTATGACAGACATAACTGGTTTTGGACTAGCAAACCATCTATTAAACTTAATAAAAAGAGATGTTGGGAAGACTGGACTGACAATCTATCCAGATAAAATACCTATATTTAACGGTGTTACGGAAGCTTTATCCAAAAATGTCAGATCTTCATTATTCGAGAAAAATTTTAACACCGCACAAAAAGAATTAGTTTATGATAGAGAAATATTGTTAATAGATGAAATATTATATGATCCTCAAACTGTTGGAGGTTTAGCCTTTATAATTCCAAAAGAAGAAAAACTTAAACAATTTAAAATTTTAAAGGAAAACAAAATTAATTTTACTGAAATAGGATTAGTAAACAATTTAAATAATAAAATTAGAATAACATAAAAAATGGTAAAAAAGTATAAATCAATTAAAAATTGGGAAAACAAAAACTTTGATACAATTATTGATGTAAGATCTCCATCAGAATTTGCTAATGACCATATTATAGGAGCTATCAATTGCCCTGTATTATCTGATCAAGAAAGAGAAAAAGTTGGCACCATTTATAAAAAAGAAAATACCTTCAAAGCAAAAATAATAGGTTCTTCACTTACTGCAAGAAATATTGCAGATCACATCGAAAAAAATTTCCTTGAACAAAAAGGTTCATGGCAACCTTTGATTTATTGTTGGAGAGGTGGTCAGAGATCAAAAGCCTTTTCAATAATTTTATCTGAAGTAGGATGGAGAACATACCAATTAGATGGTGGTTATAAAGAATATAGAAACAGCGTTGTAAAATTTTTTGAAAATATTGGTTCCAAATTAAAAATAATTTTAATAAGTGGGAAAACTGGTTCTGCAAAAACTAAAATTTTACAAAAAATTGGTGAATTAGGTGGACAAATTTTAGATTTAGAGGGTTTAGCCAATCATAAAGGATCCTTATTAGGCAAAATACCAGGTTTAGAGCAACCTTCTCAAAAATTGTTTGAAAGTAAACTATTTAATAAACTTAAAAAACTAAACCTTAAAAAAAATATTTATGTTGAAGCAGAGAGTAGCAAAATTGGTAATGTTCATATACCTAAATCAATTTGGGCAAAAATGATAATTTCACCTAGGGTTGAGATTAAAGCAGATCTGAAATTGAGAGCAAATTTTTTAGTTAAAGATTATGATTACATGTGTGATGACCCCGATCTAATTTATCCCTTACTAAGTGGATTAAGAAAAAGACTGAGTAAAAAATTAATTGATAGTTGGGAAGATTTAATACTAAAAAAAAATTGGGAAGAGCTTACTAAGAGTTTTTTACAAAATCATTATGACCCGTCCTACTCCTCTAATACAATTAAAAATGACCGTAAAATAATAAAACTCATAAATGCTAAATCTTTAAGTCATTCAGAAATTTCTAAAATAGCAAAAAAAATTTTAAAAAATAATTAATCTTCAATACTTTGAATTGTTTTATTAAATTGTTGCATTTTATAATAATTAGATTAAAAACAAACAAATGAGTAATCGATATATTCCCCGGTAGCTCAGCGGTAGAGCAGACGACTGTTAATCGTCTGGCCGGCGGTTCGAATCCGTCCCGGGGAGCCATTATTTACATAACTTTTCCCAAGAATCTACAATTTCATGAAAATTCACTTCCTTAAGATATTTTGAAATTAATTCAGGTTTATTCATAAATTTATTATCAGCATAAAAAAGTAATAAACTTATTTCAGCTTCTAATAATTTACACTCTGTTTCAAACTTATTATTAACAATCTTATCATTAATTTTTTCTGCATAGGTAGAAGAATTTGAGAATAAAATAAATAAAAATACAATAAATAGTTTCATATTAATTACACTATATTAATTATAAAAGTTTTAATGCAATATAACCTACAAAAATATATCTTAGAATTTTAGAGATTGAAACTATAGTGATAAATATTATTATGGGAACTCTAAACATACCTGCAACAATTGTTAACGGGTCTCCAATAAAAGGAACCCAAGAAAGAAATAAAGACCATTTACCATATTTTAAATACCATAAAGACACATTATGTAACTGTTTTTGTTTTACAGGAAACCAACTTTTATTTATAAATTTTGTTATATAAAATCCTAAGAACCAATTAATTATTGAACCTAATATATTACCAAGGCTTGCAAAGAAAATAAGTAAAAATTGTGAATATTTTTCTAGTAAAATAAAAGTAGTTAGCGTTATCTCAGAATGACCAGGAAGTATTGTCGAAGACAAAAACGAAGATATAAATAGACTAATATATGCTTCTAACGAATTCATTAATTATAATCTTCAATTTTAACTGCTAAATCTTCCCATTTTTTTTCTTCTTCAGTGATAAGATCTATCAAAGATTTTAACTCAATATTTACTTCCTGAATACGTTTTTGATTATTAGCTTTGTAAAAATTTTGATGTGTCATCTCATTTTCTAAAATACTTTTTTGTTTTTCATATTTTGAAATTTTGTTTTCACAATTTGTTAAAAGTTTTTTCAAATCTCTAGTTTTAAAATTCTTGTATTGGTTGTTGACTATGTTTTTATTATTATCAACCTTATGTTTGCCTTTAATTGAATTATTTTTTAATACTAATTTTTTATATTCATGAATATCTCCTAAAAATTCAGATACATTTCCATTTTTTATAATAAGAAGACGGTCAACTAATCTTTCTACTAGGAAAGCATCATGACTTACTAATATTAAAGATCCAGTATAATCATTTAAAGCCATTATTAGCGCTTCCCTACTCTCAATATCTAAATGATTAGTAGGCTCATCAAGAATTATTAAATCTGGTTTTTCAACAACAACTAAAAGTAGCAATAATCTAGCTTTTTGACCGCCAGACAATCTTTTTACTTCAATATCCATTGTATCTTGTGTAAAGCCAGCTGAACCTAGTCTAGCTCTAATCTTTGAGGGAACCTCTTTGTCTAGTTTTGAATATAAATGCTCAAACGGTGTTTTGTTTGGCCTTAATTCATCTAGTTGATGTTGTGCAAAATATCCGATTTTCAATTTATTTGGATAATTTAATTTTCCTTTAATTAAATTTAGTTTTTTTGCTATCAATTTAGAAAAAGTAGATTTTCCTTCTCCATTCACTCCTAAAAGACCAATTCGATCATCTGGGTCTATACTCAAATTTATATTTTTTAAAATTGGATTATTATTATAACCAACAGACGCCTGTTCAATAGTAACTAGTGGTGGAGAAAATTTTGTAACCTTTTCAAATTTGAATGTAGGAACTTTCTGATTTTCTTCAATTAAAATAGGTTTCATTTTTTCTAAGATTTTAATTCTAGATTGAGCCTGTCTAGCCTTAGATGCTTTAGCTTTAAAGCGATTAATAAAGCTCTCTAAATGAGCTCTTTGAGCATCTTGTTTATTTTTTTGAGATATTTTTTGTTCTAATTTAACTCTTCTTTCATTATCAAAAAAATCATAGTTACCATTATAAAAAATTAATTTCTTTTGTGTTAAATGTAGTATGCTAGTTACTGATTTATTAAGTAAATTCCTGTCATGCGAAATTATCAAAGCTGTATTTTTAAATTTTTGTAAGTAATTTTCTAACCATATAGAACCCTCAAAATCTAGATAGTTTGTAGGTTCATCAAGTAAAAGTAATTCTGGATTAGAAAACAACACACTTGCTAGCGCAACACGCATTCTCCAACCACCTGAAAAGCTAGAGCATGGTTTTAAAATATCATTTTTATTAAAACCTAATCCATTTAAAATCGAGGAAGCTCTTGCTTCAGCAGAGTAAGCGTTAATATCAGACAATCTAGTATGGATTTCTGCAATTTTGTTTGGATCTTTTTCTACTTGAGATTCGTGTAAAAGTTTTGATCTTTCAATATCAGCAGATAAAACAGTATCCAACAAAGTTTCTTCAGTTGAAGGAGCTTCTTGTGATACAGAACCAACTTTAAAATTTTTTGGTACTTCTATCACTCCACCGTCTAAAATAATTTCATTTAAGATTAATTTAAATAATGTGGTTTTCCCTACGCCATTTCTTCCTACAATTCCTACCTTGTGCCCAGTGGGAACAAACCCAGAAGCATTTTCAAAGAGTGGAACACCACCAATAGAGAAGTCAATATTTTTAAAATTAATCATTTTAAATTTTCTAAATTAAAAAATTCAATTATTTGTTTTTATATATGACATATGTATATATTAAATTAATACAGAATTTGTATATATAAAAACTGATAATTAGTAAGTAAAATTTATGAAAAATAATATTAAAAATGATTTTGTTGACACTGTTGGAAATACACCACTAATTAAATTAAAAAAAGCTAGTGAAATTACTGGATGTGAAATTTATGGGAAAGCCGAGTTCCTTAATCCAGGGTCATCTATAAAGGATAGAGCTGCTAAAGGTATTGTTTTAGACGCAATAGAAAAAAAACAATTATTACCAGGAGGTATAATTGTTGAAGGAACCGCTGGTAACACTGGTATTGGGCTTGGATTAGTTGGAAATTCATTGGGATATAAAACCTTGATTGTTATGCCTGAAACTCAAAGTCAGGAAAAAAAAGATGCTTTAAGATTAATTGGATGTGAATTAAAGTTAGTTCCTGCTTTGCCTTATTCTAATCCTGGTAATTACATAAGACAATCTCAACAAATTGCTGAAGATTTGGCCAAAACACATGAAAATGGGGTTCTTTGGGCCAATCAGTTTGATAATGTTGCAAATCAAATGGCTCATTTTAATTCTACAGGACCTGAAATATGGGAACAAACAGAAGCTAAAATTGACGCTTTTACTTGTGCAGTTGGTACTGGAGGAACTTTATCTGGAACGGGATTGTTTTTAAAAGAAAAAAATAAAAAAATTAAAATAGCATTGTCTGACCCTTTTGGCTCTGGTTTATACAATTATTATCAAAATGGTGAAATGAAATCAGAAGGGAATTCAATTACAGAAGGAATTGGACAAGGTAGAATTACTAAAAATTTAGAAAATTGTCCAATAGATTTATCGTTTAGAATAAGTGATAACAATGCTCTTACTGTTATATTTGATTTACTAAAAGATGAAGGCTTATTTCTTGGAGGATCAAGTGGCATCAACGTAGCTGGAGCAATTCAATTAGCAAAAGAACTTGGCCCAGGACACACCATTGTAACAATTTTATGTGACTCAGGACAAAGATATCAATCTAAAATATGGAATCCCGAATTTTTAAAATCAAAAGATTTAGTGGTCCCTAATTGGCTTTAAATGGAGATAAAATTTGAAGAACTCTTTATTCATAGAACCTAAAACGCTAAAAAGTAAAAGTGTTAAGTCAAATGTAAAAATATTGGATGCTACATTTTTTCTTCCAGACTCTGGTTTAAATGCTGAAGAAGAATATAAAAAGAAACACATACCAAATTCAATATTTTTTGATATTAATAAAATTGCTGATCCTAAAAATCATTTACCTCACATGATACCATCAAAAGAACTATTTTCTATAATGATGCAAAATTTGGGTATTAATAATAAAGACGAAATAATTATTTATGATAATTCACCATTATTGTCATCAGCTAGAGCTTGGTTTTTATTTAGATACTTTGGTCATGAAAATATTTTTATCCTAAATGGGGGATTAAAAAATTGGGAAAAAAGTGGAGGAGAAATTACAAATAAAAAAACTGTAATTCCAAAAGGTGATTTTCAAAGTAAAACTGAGAAGAAAGACTTAGTAGTAGACTTAAATCAAATGATTTCTGTGTCAATCGATAATTCAAAATTAATTTTAGATGCAAGATCTTATAAAAGATTTACTGGCGAAGCAAAAGAACCAAGACCTGGATTACTGTCTGGTCATATTCCTAATTCAAAGAGTTTACCCTCCTCTGATTTAGTTACAAGTGATGGTTTCCTTAAATCAATTGAAGAATTAGAAAAAATTTTTGCTAGTAATAACATTAATAAGTCAGAACAAATAATAGCAACTTGTGGGTCTGGGGTCTCTGCATGTGTTATAACAGTTGCCCTTCATTGTTTAGGTAAAAAAAATGTGCCTATTTATGACGGTTCTTGGACTGAGTGGGCATCATCAGGACAAAAAATACAAACAAGCAGCTAAATTTTAATTTAGTGATTAAGTATTTGGCTTAGGAAAAGCTTGGTCCTATCATTTTTTGGATTATTAAAGAAGTTTTTTGGATCATTTTGTTCAATGATCTCACCCTCATCCATAAAAATAACACTATCTGCTACTTTTTTTGCAAAACCCATTTCATGAGTAACAACCAGCATAGTCATACCTGTTTCTGCTAACTCTATCATAGTGTCTAAAACTTCTTTAATCATTTCAGGGTCTAGTGCAGATGTAGGTTCATCAAATAACATTATTTTTGGTTGCATACATAGTGATCTAGCAATGGCAACTCTTTGTTGTTGACCACCTGATAATTGCCCTGGATATTTTAATGCTTGTTCTGGAATTTTTACTCTAGTTAACAATTCCATTGCTAACTCTTCAGCATCTTTTTTAGGTAGCTTCTTTACCCAGATTGGAGCTAAAGTACAATTTTCAAGCACCGTTAAATGAGGAAATAAATTAAAAGATTGGAAAACCATTCCAACATCACTTCTTATAGCTTCTAGATTTTTTAAATCTCCAGTCAACTCAACATTATTTACAATAATATCTCCCTGTTGATGAACTTCTAGTCTGTTTATACATCTAATAAGTGTTGACTTACCTGACCCTGATGGACCACAAATTACTATTCTTTCACCTTGATTTACACCTAATGAAATATTTTTAAGAACATGAAAATTACCAAACCATTTATGCATTTCTTTGATTTGGATAACTGGTTTTGTAGATTTATTTTTATTTGTTACCATATTATTCTCACTTTTGATCAGTGTTTAATTTATTTTCAAGCCATAGGGAATAACGAGACATAGCAAAACAACTAACAAAAAAGAATAATGCTACAAACAAATAAGTTTCGGTAGACAAACCATTCCATTTTGTGTCAGCAAGTGCTGCTCTTCCAATGCCAAGAGGATCAAGCAATCCAATAACAACCACAAGAGTTGTATCTTTGTATAATCCAATAAAAGTATTAACTATTCCTGGTATGGATATTTTTAGAGCTTGAGGAAGAGTAATAAACCTGGTTTTTTGCCAGTAATTCATTCCAAGGGCATCAGCAGCTTCGTACTGACCTTTTGGTATGGCTTGTATACCGCCTCTAATTACTTCAGCAATATAAGCGGCAGAAAAAAATGTAAACATAATTATCACTCTAACTAAAATGCTAAAATTTGTTCCAGGTGGTAGAAAATAATTTAACATTGAAGAAGCAACAAAAAGCAATGTTATGAGAGGCACACCTCTCATAAATTCAATAAAGCAAACACTTAAGGTTCTAACTACAGTAAGTTTAGACTGCCTTCCTAAAGCTAAAAGAATTCCGAGGGGCAGCGAACAAACTATCCCACAAACTCCTAGAATCACAGTAAGCATAAAACCACCAAAAAGGCTATACTCAATTTTTTGGAGTCCAAAATAACCACCCATTATCAATACAAATGCAAAGAAGGGATATATAAGACTAAAATATAAGAGCCATTTTCTTTTAGGTATATCAGGATAAAGTAAAGGAGCAAACGCTAAAAACATAGTAAGAAATGTTATATCAATTCTCCACCTTTCTGCTTCAGGATAAAATCCATATACAAACTGTCCCACTCTTCTAGTTATAACAGCCCAACATGCTCCATCATCTATTTTTCTACACGCAATTTTAGATTCTGCATCAAAAACAGCATCTAAGAAAAACCAACCTATAATTCCATCTATAAAATAATAAAGAAGGACAACAGATATGATAGTGAGCAAAGAATTATTTATAGATGAAAATAAGTTTTGTTTTATCCATCCATGAATACCAACTGTTCCTGGAGGTGGAGGAAGATCTGGATAATTACCAGGTTTATAAGTTTTTCTACTCATACTATCTTCCTACCAACTTTACCTTATTATTATACCAATTCATGAAAGCAGATATAGTTAATGAAACAGACAAATAAATTAACATAACTATAAGCATAGTTTCCATTTCTCTTCCAGTTTGATTAAGTGATATCCCACCAAGAGTAGCAACAAGATCCATATAACCTATAGCTATCGCTAAAGAAGAATTTTTTGTTAAGTTTAAATATTGACTAGTCAAAGGTGGAATTATTACTCTTCTAGCTTGTGGGAGTATCACTAAATTCATTACCTTTGAGGCTTTTAATCCAATAGACTCCGCGGCTTCTCTTTGGCCTTTATCTATAGCTAAAATACCTGCCCTAACAATTTCAGCAATGAAAGCTGCGGTATATATTCCCAAAGCAAATGTCAATGCTGCTAATTCTGGACTCATATGCATACCACCCCTAAAATTAAATCCTTTTAATGCAGGAATTTCGAAAGAAATCGGCATTCCTGAAAGAAAAAATGCTATTAGTGGAAAAGAAAGAATTACAGTAAAATTAATCCAAAAAACTGGATATTGAACACCAGTCAAATCTTGTTTTCTTTTACAGTATTTCGCAAATAATACAGCAAAAATGACTCCAATTACTGTAAACAAATAAACAAGTTCAATACCATTTTCAGTCAGTGGTTTTGGAATATAAAATCCTCTATTGGATAAAAATGTTACGTCACCTAAACTTATTGCTTTTTTGGGATGAGGAAGAGTATTAATTATAATACCGTGCCATAATAGAATATGGAGTAAAATCGGAACATTTCTAGAGAATTCAATATACCAATAAGCTATTTTACTTGCTAACCAATTTTTAGATAATCTTATAATCCCAAGAGAAAAACCTAGCACAGTTGCTAGAATAATTCCAAAAAAGGCAACTAAACCAGTATTTAACAATCCAACAATACCTGCTCTCAAGTGACTATCTCTATTGTTATATTCAATAAGATATTGATTAATATCATAGCCTGCAGGAATGAATAAAAATTCAAAACTTATGTCTTTCCCAAGAGCTTTAAAATTGGCGTTAACATTCATTACTAACCAAGAAATGAACCATCCCAAAAAAAATAAAACGATAATTTGAACAATTATTTCTCTACTTTTTTCATTTCGCCATATATTTGAAAAAAAAGTCATGGAAAGATCTAAAAATAATTTAATTATTTAATTTATACTGCGCCTATAAGTAGGCGCAGTATAAATATTTATTTGATTGGTGGGATGTAATGAAGTCCACCATCTTTATAAAGTGCATTCATACCTCTTTTAATTGTTAATGGGTATAAATGTTTTTCAAAGCTTTCACCATAATTTCCAACTTGACTAATAACGTTAACAGCCCAATCAGCTGAAAGACCTAACTTAGAAAGACCTTGAAGTGGATCTTTACCTAATAATCTGTTGATTTCTTTGTCTTTATTATCTTGACTAGCTAATTGCTTTACATTCTTTGATGTTATACCTTTTTCTTCTGCTGCCATCATAGCTCTTAAAACCCATGATACAATATCAGCCCACTGGTCATCACCATGTCTTACAACTGGACCTAATGGCTCTTTTGAAACTATTTCAGGTAAAACCATGTGATCACTAGGATTATCAAAGCTTATCATTGTTGCATATAATCCTGAAGCATCTGTAGTGTAAACATCACATCTACCAGCTTTATAAAGCTCTTGTGCCTCTGCATTTGTCTCAATAGGCACAGCATTATACTTCATATTATTACCAGCAAAAAACTCAGCTAAATTTAATTCTGTAGTTGTACCTGTTTGAATACAAACAGACGCGCCATCTAATTCTTTAGCAGATTTTACACCTAAAGACTTAGGGACCATAAATCCCTGTCCATCATAGTAATTAACCCCTATGAAGGTTTGAGAAAGATCAACATCTCTTGAAAAAGTCCATGTTGTATTTCTAGATAAGATTTCACCTTCACCTGCAGCTAATTTAGTAAAACGTGTTTTACCTGTAGCTGTTGTATAATTAACCTTATTTGCGTCACCTAATGTAGCAGCTGCAACTGCTTTACAAAAATCAACGTCAAAACCAGCCCAATTACCTTTATCGTCTGGTGCAGCAAATCCAGCTAATCCTGTATTAATTATACAGTTTAACTTTCCTCTTGCTCTAACGTCATCTAGTGTGCTTGCAAGTACACTACCTGCAAACATCACTCCAGCAGTAATACCTGCTAATAGCATTTTTATTTTCATTATATTTCTCCACTTAATTAAATTTTTCATGATAAACATGAATTTTTTAGTACTTTGGTTCTTATTTAGTATAGTTTCAAGATAAAAATAAAAAAAAATGTTACTTTGTTAATTATAAATTAATATTTTTTTAAAAATTTAAAATAAAATCTATATTGAGAAAATTATAAATGAAAAAAAATCTTAGAAAATCAAATATAGAAACGCTAACAGCACATTCAGGAAAAAATCCGTCTGAAAATCATGGTATCCCAGCTCCACCTTTATATAGAACAAGTACAATATTAAGTTCTAATATGAAAAATTACAGAAACAGAACGGGAAAATACACTTATGGTAGAAATGGAACCCCTACATTAGATGCATTAATTACATCAATTTCAGATCTCTACAAAGCTGAAGGTTGTGTCTTAGCTCCATCAGGAATGGCAGCTATAACAACAGGATTAATGTCAATTTTAAAGGCTAAGGACCATATTTTGCTACCTGATTCTGTATATGGATCGACAAGAAGATTTGTAAAAGAAGAATTTCCTAGATTAGAAATTGAATTTGATTTTTATAACTCAAGGGATCTAAAACATTTAGAGAGTTTAATTAAAAAAAATACAAAAGCAATATATATAGAAAGTCCAGGAACCTACACTTTTGAAATAATAGATATTAAAAAAACAATCAAAATTTGTGAAAAATACAATTTAAAATCTCTAATAGATAATACATGGGCAACTGCATTATTTTTCAACCCATTTGATTTTGGAGTTGATATAGTTATCGAAGCTGTCACCAAATATATCTCCGGTCATTCAGATGTAATGATGGGAGTAGTTTTAGGAAATGAAAGTAATTTGACAGAACTTCAAAGGTGGAATAAAAATTCTGGAAATTATGTAAGTCCAGATGATATTTATATGGCACTAAGAGGCCTAAGAACGCTTCCATTAAGATTAAAAAAATCTTCAGAAAATAGTTTAAAAATTGCAAAGTTTCTTGAAAAAAAACATATTGTAAAAAGAGTTATCCATCCTGCTTTGAAACAACATCCAGATCATAATATTTGGAAAAGGGATTTCATGGGAGCGTCTGGTATTTTTGCAATAGAATTTGAAAACAATATCAGTGAAAAACAAGTAGATATGTTAGCAGATAATTGCCAAATTTTTGGTATTGGGGCTTCTTGGGGAGGTTATTCCAGTTTACTTTCTACAATGAATGTTGCTGAAAATAGAAATTTAAAATCAAGCTTTATTCCATCAGGTCAATATTTAAGAATTTATGCAGGCACAGAAGATACAGAAGATTTGATTAATGATTTAAATAATGGATTTAAAAAATTAAAACTTAGCTAATTATTGAATTAATTGCTCCTCTCCTAAAACAGTAGTTCTTCTCATATCCCTGTTTTCTTTTAAATCATCAAAAGCTCTTGCTCTGTGCATGGTTTGTCTGTTATCCCAAATTATAAGATCATTGTTGGACCATTTATGAACATATTTAAATTTTGTTTGAGTGGCATATTCAATCAAATCATCTATAAAACACATAGAGTCTGGTCTTATCCAATCCTTTACATTTCCAATATGGCTTGAAAGAAAGATTGTTTTTCTTTGTGTTAAATTATTTTTTCTTACAAGTGGTTGTTCTACTGGTGTAAAGTTTTTTATTTCTTCTGGAGATAATTCTTTAGTCATATCAAAACCAAGTCTTTGTCGTGAATAAATCAAAGAATGCTCACAAATCATATTTTCAATCTTTGATTTAATATTATTATCAAGGCAATCATATGCGTCTCTCATATCAGCAAATTCAGTATTACCTCCTTCTTTTGATACATTTCTAGCAGATAAAAGAGAATATTTTGCAGGAATTTTTTTGAATGAGCTGTCAGTGTGCCATAATCTATTCCCCAAATTAAATATCCTTCTTGGATCATTTTTTGTAAAAGGTTTATTATCTTTGTCTAGGTTAGAAACATCTGCTAAATCTGTAGACAATCTTCTGTCTTTAGCTTTTGTGATATTAGATTTATTTCCTGATGCCTCTATTTCACCGAAATATTTAGTAAATCTCACTTGTTCGATATCATTGATACTTTGATTTTTAAATACTAAAACCGACAATTTATTTATTGCCTCATCAATAATCTTAACTGCTTCATCATTTAATTCTTTTTTCAAATCAACTCCAGAGACAAATCCTACAAAATTTGGAAATTTTTCTCTTGTTTCTATTTTCATTTTTATCTCTCCCTAGATCCCAATGAAAAAATATTAGTATTTATTTATAATTAATTATAAAATACAACTTGTAAAACCAAAAAAGAGAAATCTATGAGTTTATTCAGAGTAAATGTTAAAATAATCTCCTGTTTTTTATTATTCTTTTTTTTAAGTTTTAAAACTTATGCAATCCAAGAGTTAAAAGGAGCTTGGTTTGAATGTGAGTTTTCTGGCAAAACCTCTAAACCAACCGATGATTGTAAAATGTTAGATAATGATGGGTTTATATTTAATAAAAATATTGCCGCTCATATATCCGTTATAGATAGTCAAGAACCTAATTGTAAAAAAAATAAATTTGGCCAATGTTTTCCAAGTGATTTAAAATTTGTAACAATAAGAAAAGGCAGACAAGACAAAGTCAATTTTCAAAAAGGAAAACTGATATTATCTTTTTTAGGTTGTGGACAGGTTTTTCATTTGAAAGATAGAATTGAATATGTAGAAGCTGCACCAGATAAAAAAAAATGTTTTTGGGCTGGGAAAAAAGTTTTTTATTTAAAAAAATATAACGGAAAGTTAATTTTTAAAGAATAAGTATTAAAATCCTATGTACATATTAAAACAAACAAATCTTCTAAAATTTGGATTAATTACAATTGGAATAATAATATCTTTATTTTGTTTCTATGTGGTTGTTGGTTTTTTAGGAATACAATTCTTAATGGAACCTTATGAGTATGGATCTTTTTTTTCCTGGGTAATCATTTTATTTAGTATTTTCTATCGATTTACATTTTTACTTTTAACTATAGGTGTGTTTTTTGGCATAATTAATGTTTTAGAATGGCATTTAATCTTTGCAATTTTATTTACTTTGCCTAGTCTTCTATTTATTTTTCCAAAACAAATCCTTAATTTTAAAATTAAATCAAAAAATAGAACAAAGCCTAAAAAAAATAATATTAATGAATTTGTAAATACTAATTCTCAACAGAATATGAGTAGGTTCAAGACTAAGTCTCAAACGAGTGAGGTGATCGATGGCGAGTATGAAATTATAAAAGATAGCGAAAATAAAAAAAATTAGTTATTTGTTTTAATATGAGTTGATACTTTTGTATTAAGATCATATGCAACCATACCTCCACTTGAAGTTGATAAACCTGTAAAAGCTAAAATATTAACGTAGTGAGTAACCAACAAGTATGGTCCGTCTAATTTATTAAAACCCTTAATTAAATTATTTAATTTTCTTAATGTAGTCTCTCTATCAGCATGTTTTTCATAAAAGGAATTTAAACCCAAGTGTGTTTTGAATTCACCAACTTCCATATTCATTGCTGTGTCTTTACACCTACACCAAAAACTTGAGTAAATTTTTGAAAATTTAATACCTATATTTTTAAAAGATTGCCCAATCATTCTGCTTTGAACTATTCCAGCCTTATCAAGATTTCTTTGAGTAGAACAATCATTAACATTAAAATTTGGAGGATCTCCATTACCTGGAGCTAAGGCATGCCTTAAAAAAATAACTTTATTTATATCATGATTTTTAAGTTTTTCTAATGATATGAAACTTTCTTTAGCATTTGTTTCAACAATTAATAAAAGAAAAAATAAAATTGTAAAAATTGTTTTTTTCATAGTTATTTATATTCTTATTTTAACTTTATTTATTAATTTATTTTTTTGGTCGGGCCAGCGGGATTTGAACCCACGACCTCCCGCCCCCCAGACGGACGCGCTACCAGGCTGCGCTATGGCCCGAAATATTTTTTTATTTAGTATCTTTGAAAGATAAAAAACAACAACTTTATTTAAAATTTCCAAATGATTGTTGAGGAACACCTCTATTTAGTGAAAAATGTGTATGTATTCCCTTCCAATTAGAATTTAAGTTATCTCTTTTTAGTGTTACTGTCGCTCTTCCTGTTCTTTCAAACGAAATACCATCATTTTTATATCCAATAGAATCCCAAATTATAATAGAATTGGCAAACAATTTATCTGGAGATAATTGAATAAAAAGCGTATCTGTTAAAAATTTAAAATTACTTATAGTAGGCCAAATATTTTTCCATTGATTTAATTTTAGCTGATCTAAACCTTGAACAATATCCATCCAAGTACCAAAACTAACAACATCATTTTCAAATAATTTCATAGCTGATGAATAATTTTTATTCTGCACATACTTTTCCCACTCTAAGTACCAAAATTTAATTGAAATATGATCTTTATTGTTAGTATTAAGTTTGTACACCATGTTGCCTTTGAACAAATAAGTATAAAAATAAATTAAAAAATTCATGTTATCTTGTTAATTTTTTTTCTGACCATTTTTGCGATATACCAAATAAGAATTAATATGATTGGGACACATAACGCTAAAAAAACTGTTCTACTTATAAAAAATTTTTCAAAATTTATTGGGTCAACCAAAGTACTTAAAAGACCAACTATATAGTAAGTAATTGCAACTATAGATAAAGACTCTACAGTTTCTTGTAAACGTAATTGAGCTCTTGCTCTCAATTCCATTGATTCTAACAAATTTTTATTTTGAATCTGCACACCCATTTCAATTTGAGTTCTTACCAAATTATCTGCCCTTTGTGCTCTTGTTGCCAAGGATTCTAATCTTCTTGAAAAGGCTTCAGTTGTTCTTATTGCAGGCTGTAATCTTCTACTAAGAAATTCATAACTTGTTTGGAATGATTCTAAACGCTCTTCTCTTAAATCTTGTATTCTTTGTTCAACAAGTTTGTAATAAGCTGCAGTTGCAGATAATCGATAGTTTGTTGAAGAATCAATTTCTTCAATTTTTGCTACTACATAGGATAATTCATTTAAATCTTTTTGATAATCAGGATAGTCAATCGATTTTTTGTTTAAATTTTTTTTTGCTGTTTTAGATACAGATTTTGTAATTTCAGTAATTTGTTTTTCTAAATTGCTTAAATTTGATGCTTCTTGCCTAACCTGAGGTAATCCTAGTAAAGAAAGTACTTGATAAGTTTCAAGCTCAACAATTCTCTGCAAAAGTCTACCCGTTCTTCTTGTTCTGAGATTTTTATTTTGAATAAAAACTCTTCTAAAACCAGATCCAAGAAAGTCTGTTCTATCTGATTTAAATGACATAAATACATTAGCACCGTCTTCAGCTACATTTGAGCCAGCAAAGTTGTCGTGATAAAAAAAATCTTCAATATCAATTGGTCTGAAATTAAAATTTGATGGGACCATCTCAATCCATGTGGATAAAAAATGATCTCCTGGAAAGTTTTCTAGAAACTCAATTGGTAATAGATTTAAAAAATTTTCATCAAATAATTTAGGCTTATTTTTATTTTCAATTTTGTTAGGATATATTAGGGTTAAAGAGATGAATTCTGTATGACACTCATATCTTACAGTTAAGTCTTTTCCTTCTGCTACCCAATATTTTGATGATTCATTAGTTAATTTTTGAAAATTAATTTTTCTCAAAAATTTGTCTAGGTAATTCCAACTTTTCTTTTCGTCATTCTCTTTAATTAAATAAGCAAAATGAAAGGTCCTTAAGTTATTACCTAACTTAATGTAAGGTCTAGCATGAAGTTCATCTTTGAAAGATAATATGCTATTTTCAGTAGCTTTTTTCATATAATTATTTTCAATCTAATAAACTTAGATTTACATTAATTAATAATTAATAAATTGTAAAACTCAGATTGAAAATAATGAGTTATCAAAAAAATGAATTAAAAAAGCAATTACCTAATTACCGGGAGCTTTGTACAAAACAATCATTTTTGCACCCTCTCTGGCAATCGTGTTTAAATCTATATCTTCAAGAATTGTTAATTCTGCGATTGCACCAGTTTTCATCATTGATAGCTTCAAAGATGTCATGTTATCAGAGTTAGGAGATTCTACAGTAGCAACTACATCATAAATACTTACTCTTTTTATCTATAAAGTCATATTACAATTAGAATTTAAATTTAAATGTAAAAAAAAAAGAGACTAACTAAAATTTAATCATTATTAAGTTTTTAGATGGTGGGACTAACTGGGATTGAATCTGTCGTTTTCCTCTGTAACCTATTGAAATCATAATGTTTATTTTTGCTACTAGATAGCACTAGACACCCTTTTGTCTATTTTCCCTAACAAGATGATAATTTAGTTTTACTAGACAGGTCAAATTATTTTACTAGACACTTTAGACCTGTTACACCATGGTGAAAGTGTTAAGATATTTTGAGAAAATAATAAATTTAATCACATGCAGATTTAACGGCAACAAGAAAATTATTATAAAATTCTTTGTCAACCGTGTCACTTATCATCTTAAGATTTTTTTCTAAATCAAAATTTGGTGTTCTAGATTTTGCTTTTTTGCATTTTTCTTTAGCTATTTGAATCTTGTTTTCATAAATAGCAATAGCTGCTTGATTCAAAATTAATATCGTATTTTGGGTGCCAGCTTCTTTTGCTTTAAGGGCCTTTTCAATGATTTCATTTGCTTTTTCATATTTTTTCAACGCTGTTAAAGTGATAGTGTATTCAAACCAAACCCAATGTGCAGGATTTGAACTTAATTCTAATGTTTTTGTAAATACAGGCAAAGCATCATTATATTTACCTAATCTTCTTAACAATGATCCAGCAACAGGAATAATTTTAGAATTGAAAGGATCGACCTCAAGAGCTTTTTTTGCATTTTTTTCTGTATTAACAAAATCCTTACTTAAAAAATCTAACCAGCCAGATAGAATGTATGGCATACCATTAGTTAGTGACTTTTTACTTTTTTCTGCAATGTCTCTAGCTAATTTCATATCTACTATGGAGTCTTTAGTCGTTCCCATCCAAATATTTTGAAAATACAACCAACCCTTCAGCATAGACACATATGGGTTCGTTTTATAATCTGAAATCTTTTTTAAACACTTGAAGGATTCCATATTTGTTTTCGAAGAAAACTGTGCGTATAAATCATGACATTTAAGATATGTCATGTAATCCTTGTTTGAAACAAAATATGAAAGTTCACTTCTAGGCAAACCACTCACTTTGACGTGAACTTCCTTAAATATTGTACCTGAAATATCATCAAGAATTTCAAACATATTATCAACTTCATTATCAAATTTTCCTGACCAAATAATATTTTTTTTAAAAGCATCGTCTAGCTGTGAAGTAATCCTTATTTTTTTTCCTAATACTTGATAACTTCCAGTTAATACGTATCTGACTTTATTTTTTGCAGCTATTTCTTGAATATTCAAATTTTTATTAATCTCATTTAAGCTGGTTTCACTAGATAAAACGAATAATTGTGGGGATCCATTGATAACTGAAATTATATTTTCTACAATTGATTTACTCAAATAGCTATGTTCAGCGTTATTTGAAACATTTTTAAATGGCATCACAATAATTGAGGGATTTTCTGGTATTGAAGCTTTTAAATTTTCAACATTAAGTTTTTTTTCTGTATCTAAAACCCCAGAGAAGAATAGTCCTATGAAGACGGCAGCTATAGCACCCCCTATCATGGCTATTAACTTGATATTAGATGATTGTGTCTTAAGCTTTCTCTTTTGTGATGGATCTAAAAGTAAGTCATAAGCATGGAACTGATTCTGCTTTACTTTCTGTATTCCTAGATCATTGAACTCATATTTTGTTTTGTTAGCTACTAGATCATAAACATTCTTAGATATTGTTATTCCACCTGGCTGCGCTAATGCTTCTAATCTAGCTGCTACATTAACACCATCTCCCATAAGGTTTGCATCACCTTGTTTTACAACATCACCCATATTGATACCGATACGGTATTCTAGCTTTACTTCTGTTGTATCTTTGTCATTACGGGCTTTAATCTGTTTCTGGAATTCTACAGCTGTATTAACAGCAGCAACAGCACTTGGAAACTCAGCAAATACTGAATCTCCACCTGTGTTGAATATACGGCCTTTTTGTTTTTTAATAAGAGGTTCTATGATCCTATTACAGTCATTAAGGCTAGCCAGAGTAGCATCCTCATCTTTTTCCATATGTTTGCTATAGCCAACTACGTCAGTGGCAAATATTACAGCTATCTTACGATCAATGTCTGATGAACTCATATGTAAATTTAATCATGTAAGATGAAAATTTTCAATT
>CACIRZ010000006.1 GCA_902589185.1 uncultured SAR116 cluster alpha proteobacterium | reverse complement strand
ACTCTTTGTAAAAAATGATGCAAATGAGTTCTATCAGGGTTAAATAATGAACGTGAAATTTTTAATCTATATATAATTACAGCACACGCATCAAAGATTGGAATCGCAACTATCCATAAAGCAAATGGTGGTGATATAACGTCATTAATTTGTGTTTCATGTAATAATAAAAAAGCTATAGTAAATCCTAAAAACAAACTACCACCATCGCCAAGAAATATTTTATTTTTTGATTTAACTAGGTTAAATCTTAAAAATGGAATTAAACTCCCAACTAGTGCTAAGGTTAAAGGATGGAGATTATTATTAAAAGACAAAATTTCGGTCAAGTTAATTCCTATAAGAGATACGATAACTAAAATTCCTGCAACACCATCTGCGCCATCCATCAAATTAAATGCGTTAGTAACCAACAACATCCCCAAAACAGTTATAGGATAAGAAAAAAATCCCAAGTTAATTTGTGCATTTAAACCAAAAGAATGACCCAAAGTATCAAATTTTAATTCCGTCAACTCAATAGTTATCAAGATTATGACTGTTTGTATTAAAATACGAATTTTTGGTGAAAGAGGATAACAGTCATCTATTAATCCAAGAATTAAAATGAAAAACGCACATACCATAAAAATTACAAATATATTATCATTAATCAAAATACCTAAAACAGACACATAGACACCTATAAAAATTGACAAACCTCCTATTAAAGGAACCTTCCCAAAATGAGTCTTACGTTGTGATGGGCTATCAACTATGTTTAATTTTCTTGCGACCGGCAATAGAAATAATATTGATATTAGAGTTATAAAAAATGAAAATAAAAAAACAAAAATTGAGTTCAAATCTATCAAGTCATTGTGCCCTGAAATGTATTGATTAATGAATCATTACCAAAGATGAATCATAGAGACAAGAGGTAAGATTTATAATTTCCCCTTTAAAATTAGTGACAATTTGAATTTTTAAAAATTTTTTTTAATGATTGGCTCTCGATAAGTAATCATCATAACTTAAAGCTAGTCCATCAATTAATTTAGTTTTTGACTTCCAACCTAGTTTTTTTATTAAATCAATGTTCATTAATTTTCTGTAGGTACCATCAGGTCTTGTTTTATCAAAAATAATTCTACCCTTATATCCTATAACCTGTTTAATAGTCTGAGCTAATTCTTTAATTGTTACATCTATACCTGTACCTATGTTAACATGTGATTGCATTTTTTTAATATTTTTTTCGAATACTCCTTTATCTAATTCATGAATAAAAATGCTTGCTTCAGCCATATCATCAACATAAAGGAATTCTCTCCTTGGATTTCCTGTTCCCCATACTTTAACTATTTCACTACTATTTACTTTAGCTTCATGAAAACGTCTTATTAATCCAGGTATCACATGACTGTTTTCCATATGATAATTATCACCAGGGCCATATAAGTTTGCTGGCATAACAGAACGATAATCTCGCCCATATTGACGATTATAGCTTTCACATAGTTTAATACCAGCAATCTTAGCAATAGCATAAGGTTCATTAGTCTCTTCAAGAGAACCTGTTAATAAATCATCTTCTTTTAATGGTTGTTTTGCATATTTAGGATAAATACATGACGATCCTAAAAACAAAAGTTTTTCGACATTTTGTAAATGTGAGCAATGTATCAAATTACTTTGTATTTGCAAATTTTCATAGATAAAGTCAGCAGGGAATGTATTGTTTGCATATATTCCTCCAACTTTAGCGGCCGCTATAATGACTTCATCGGGCCGTTCATTTTCCATAAAATTTTTTACTGCTTGTTGATTACATAAATCAAGTTCAGATCGTAAGCTAGTTATTATTTTTATGTTTTTTCTAAATTTTAGAAACCTATAAATTGCACTTCCAACCATTCCATTATGGCCTGCTAGAAATATTTTTTTCATGACACTCCTTAATCTTCTATTGAATTCGGTAGATCAAGTTTATGTTCTTTTAATAACAAGGACCGACTTGCTGTTTTATAATCTTCTTCTATCATTTCCTTACACATTTCTTGAACTGTTATTTCAGATTTCCAACCTAATTCTTTTTTTGCCTTAGTTGAATCTCCTAAAAGACTATTAACCTCAGTGGGACGAAAATAGCGTGGATGTACTCTAATAATTTTTTGCCCAACATTGACCTTGAGAGGAAGATCGCCTGAAATGCCTGACACAATTCCAATTTCATTTACCCCTTTACCAATAAACTCTAAATCAATACCCAGAGCACTTGCCGCCCATACTATGAACTCGCGGACGGAATGTTGTTTTCCAGTAGCAATAACATAATCCTTTGGATTTTCTTGCTGAAGCATCATCCATTGCATTTTTACATAATCTTTTGCATGACCCCAATCTCGAAGACTATTAATATTCCCCATATACAAACATTTTTCCAAACCAAGGGCTACATTAGCTAAACCACGTGTGATTTTTCGAGTAACAAATGTTTCTCCTCTTCGTGGACTTTCATGATTAAACAAAATTCCATTACATGCAAAAATATCATAAGCTTCTCTGTAATTTATACAAATCCAATAAGAGAACAGTTTTGAAATTGCATAAGGTGATCGTGGATAAAATGGTGTTGTCTCTTTTTGAGGTGTCTCTTGAACTGAACCATAAAGTTCAGAAGTTGATGCCTGATAAAACCGAGTTTTTTTTTCTAAACCTAAAAAACGGATTGCTTCCAAAATCCTTAATGTACCTATGGCGTCAACGTCTGCAGTATACTCTGGAGCTTCAAAACTTACGGCAACATGTGATTGAGCTCCTAAATTATAAATTTCATCAGGCTCAATATCTCTAATTATACGAGTAATATTTGATGAGTCTGTTAAATCTCCATAATGAAGTTTTAATTGGTTTTGTTGAAGAAGTTCATCTTGATAGATATGGTCTATACGTTGTGTATTGAAAGATGATGCACGACGTTTGATACCGTGAACTTGATAACCTTTTTCGAGGAGAAATTCTGCTAAATATGAACCATCCTGCCCTGTTATACCTGTTATCAAAGCTCTTTTCATAATTTATATCTCCATAGTCTTATCAGATTAAAACTTTCTAATCTTGATATTTAATTTTTTTATCAAACTTTAAATTTTATGAACAGCAAATTATAATTTCTGATATTGCCATAACTTTGTTATTTTTTTCAAAAAAATCTTATAATAAATTAGATTATGACCATTTGATTTAAGAACTCTAACATCTTCTTTAAACTTTTCAATTTCTGAAAAAAAACCAGTATTACTTATACCACCACTATTCATCATATAAATTATCTCAGATGAAAAACTAAATGATATATTACTAAAATTTAATAATCTTAGCATCCAGTCAAAATCAGCTGCAATTTTGTAATCAGTTCGAAAAACACCAACTTCATTATAAACTTTTTTATTTATTAAAATACCTACATGTGGAGGAATAACCATGGAACTTATGTTAATACCACTTAAGCTTTTTACATGCCATTTTCTTTTAAATAATTTGCCTTTTATTTCTACACCATAAAAAACAACATCTGCATTACAGTACTGTATGTCATCAATGAGGGTGTCACAACATTTCAAAACATCGTCACTGTGTAAAAAAAAGAGTTTTTTTCTACTAGCATTTTTGATCGCAAGATTAAAACCTTCGTACAAATTAGATTTTAATTGACTGATAAGTTTAAAATTGACAAAATTATTTTTATTCAAAAAATCTTTAACAAGCTCAATAGTATTATCTTGACTTCTGCCATCGACTAAAATGAGTTCGGCATTTGCTCTTAAGATAGGTAAAGAACTCTCTAAACAAGATATTATACTGTTGCTCGAATTTTTTGTGCAAACTAAAAGGCTTAAATCAAGCATCTATTCCTAAAACTTCTTTTATTACTTTCTTGATGTTAGATTGTTTTTTTTTATAAAGTAACTCTACACGAAAAATAAATAAATCAACAACTAGTCTATACCAAAGAGCATGAAAAAAATGATACAAAAAACCCATTCTCCCATCTAAAAATCCTAAACAGATGAAATATCTATATGAAAAGTAAAGTACAGGTCGAAAAAACAATGGTAGTTTACTATAGTAGTTTTCTTTAATTAATCTTTTTTTATAAGATTCAAAGTTATTTTTAAATTTTTCATGTTTATTTGTGTGATCGTATTTAATGAATAACATTTCTATAGCCTCTCTTTTTGCATAACCAATGTGTTTGTTAAGCCAAAATTCAAAACCCATCTTGTTATCATCAATAATTGTTAAATCTTCGTGAATAATTTTTCCAGAAACAACAATATGCTCATCCATCCACCTATTTTCACACATACCATAATGAGATCTAAACAGTCTAATAACACTTATAGGAAAAACCCCACCATGTCTAATGCGGTACCCTAAAAAATGTATCCTTCTATAAAATGATATTCCATTAATTATTTTGTATTCTCCATTTTTTATTCTATTGACTAGTTGTACTAGTTTTCCTATGTCATCAAAATATTCATCAGCATCAACGCGAATTATCCATGTATATTTATTTTTTAAATAATTTATTCCAAAATTAAATTGTGTTGCATGATTCTTCCACTTATTAAAAATAAATTCACACTTATATTTTTTTGCAATGTCATATGTTTGGTCAGTTGATCCTGAGTCAATAATAAGAATATTGTCCATTACTTTTGAAAGCTGGCTTAAAACACGGCTTAAATGAATATCTTCATTTTTAGTTAATATAATCGCACAAATTGTCTCTTTCATATTCGTACCAATGGTATTATCAAACACATATTTTATTTAAAGTATGTTTTTAGATATTAAAACTCAAAGCACACTTTATAGTTGACTATTTATTTTTTTTCTCATCCTTACACATTTTGCAGGATTACCAAGAAATACCTCGTAATTTAAAATATCATTTAAAATAACTGAGCGAGCTAGTGCAACACCAAAAGAACCAATATTTACTCCAGGAGCAACAAACACATCCATGCATATCCAAACATCATTCATTATATTAATTGGTTTAGTTTTAAGATCAAAAGAATCTAAATTATAATCATGAGTTGCAGTACATAATTTTGCTTCACGGCTAATTACAGATCGTTCGCCGATAGAAACCATGGCTACATTATAGATAAAAACATCATTATCTATGCAAGAGCCATTGTACATAGTTAAATTTTTAGGGTCCCATATTTTCGCTGAGGGGTAAACATTTACCCTTCCGACTATTTTAGCCCCAAATAACTTTAACAAAAAACTTCTCCAAAAAAACAAAGTTCCTCTTGGATTCCATCTTGCAAAACAAAACCAAGTTATCGCAAAAAAACTTCTTCTAATTTTACTAAACATCTAAAAGTTCTATTCCTACTAAAACTATATTATTCCTAACACTTGTTTTGTTAACGACGTAACGAAGATGAATGATAAAACTATATAAATACAACTTTCAAGAAATTTCAGGATAAAATTTTTAAACTTTTATATATAAACGTGATCAGGTATCTTACCTTTATTATCTAACCAATGATATGCTTCTAGTGTTTTTTGGCAAGCACTCCGCCACGAGAAATCTTTTTTCATCCATTTTTTCCCACGTCGACCCATTTCAACAAGTTCCTTTTCTGGAAGACTTAAGGCAATTTTTAATTTCTCAAACAAAGAAATTTCATCATCTTTTACCCACCAACCACATTGATTAGTTTTTAAACCAGACCAAGGTGTTGCTTTTGTTGCAATAACTGGCAGTTCAACTGCAAGACTTTCTGCGACAGTCATAGCGAAATTTTCTGTCTTTGAGGGAAGTACAAAAAGATCACAACCTGATAATAACAAGTCTCTTTCTAATCCATATACGGGTGGTTCAATAGTAACTCTATTTAAATTTAATTTCTTTATTAATTTTTCAAGTTCTTTTTGAAATCCAGACTCATCAGGACCTACAATCTTAAGATCCCATTTAGTATAAATTGGTTCTATTCTTGACCATGCTTTTATAAGTGTGTCTAAACCTTTTTTGGGGTGTAAACGGCCAACGGAAACTACAGTTTTTATGTTTTTATTAAATTTTTTCTTTTTAATATTTGGTATATTAACCCCATGCGGAATTAGAGCTATTGGTGTGTTTAAACCATAATTTCTAATGTCTTCAAACTCACTTTCTGCTGAAGCAAAAAATAATTTAGTATCAGCTAGAGCACGTTTTTGGAACAAAGAATGAAAGATCTTCTTTTTTTTTGGTGAAAATTTAAGGGCATTCTCTGCAAGCATTCCATGAGGTGATATTACAAATTTTGCATTCGAATTTCTATAGATATTTGGTAACATCCAAAGTCCATGAGCGTGTATAATATCACATTTACTAGCAGATATATATTTTTTCATTTCAGAAGAATAGCCAGCTTTATGTAAAATTGGTATATTTAGAAAATTATTTCTAAATTTAAATTCATTTTTTGAGCTAATCCAGCTTTTTGGGGTTGATGATAAGGATAATATTTCTACATTTTGTCCAAGAATGTTTAAGCCTTGAGATAATTCGTTAACGCAATAGGTTATTCCAGAAAACAAAATATCTGTAGATGAGACTGTCTGTAAAATATGCATGCCTTATATAAACTCTTTGATAAATCTAATAAATCTTTCACTCATCTTTTTTGTATTAAACTCATTTTCCACAACATTCAAACATTCTTTAGACATTAAATTCAATTGACTTGTATTTGATATCATTGAAAATAACTTAATAGATAAATCTTGTGAGTCATTTCGGTGAAACGTTAATCCTGTAACCCCTTCTTTAAAAGCAGCTATTTCTGGCATGTGCTGCAAAGGATCCGAGTGTACTAAGCATGGCAAACCATAGGCCATAGCATGTATGAGAGATAAACCAACAGACCCTGGATAAACAAAAATTCTACATCTATTAGCTATTTTTGAAATTTGTTTTTCATCTGTTAATTTTCCATAATAATTAACTTTAACTCCATTGTTAAATTTATGTTTATCCAGTTTCAAATAAGGATCAAAACTACTATTACCAATAACATTTAAAGAAATATCTTTGATTTTAGGATTCTGAATAGCACTAAGTAAAATATGAAAATTAGCTTTTTCTGTTAATCTTCCCAAAAATAAAACTTCATGACACCTGGAATTTGACTCATACTTTTTACGTAAGCTTTTAATTGGTGAAACATCTATACCATTATTTAGCCCTACAATTGGACGAGTTTCTTGTCTTAATATTGAACTTAAGTAATTTTTAACTTCGTCTTCAGTATAGAATATTATTCCATTGGCAAGTTTCATTAATCCTAAACGTAATTTTAAACGCCAGTTTTTCGACGTTGGAGATCTATATTGCCCCCACCATAATATTTTAGCACCAAATAATTTTGCTTTTAATATAAATAAAATATTTGACACATATCTAGGGTTTCCTGAAATAACTATAATATGGTCTTTTTCGATTTTGTAATTAGTAAGATTTCTTTGCCACAATAAGCCAAATCCAATTTTTATAACTTTTCCAATACACTTAGACCATGAATATTTAAGAGATGGTGTTAATTCTCCTAAATCACCTTCACTATGGAGAACTATAAAAAACTTTCCAAACTCAGATGCTAAAGATTTATAGAATGGAAGTCTGTATAGAGGAATTGATGGTTGTACAAATAAAATTTTCATTTAAAAATTTTCCTTAGTTTAAATTTATATTTACAATTTTAAAATAAAATTTTTCTTTATACAAAAATCATCTAGAGTGGTTAAATAAATAGGCAGTAGAGAAAATGTAACCTATCAAATAACTTACTATATAATCTTCTGCATTTGATATAAAAAAATAACCTACCCCAACACTAATTAAAACTAATAAACTTGCATAAAAATTTTTGTCTAATTTATTTAGAGCAATATTACTTATATTTGGTAGATTTTGTAGAGTCATTAAAAAATAAGTGCTAATAATAATTGTAGTAAAAAGAAAATTTTGTTCTTCAACATGAAAAAATGAGTTAAAAATCATTGTGCTGAAAAACAGATAAGTAATATTTAAAACTAGTGCCAACGAAATGTTAATTATTAATTCTTTATTAAAAATATTTTGTGAGTACTTTTTGCTCCAGACAGTAATTAAAGGTATATTTAAAGAGGCAATAAATGTACGTATAGTTGAGGCTATCCTTGTTGAAACATCAAATAATATAACAAGGCTGCTAGCTCCATACGCTAACAAATTATACTTAATCAATGGTTCAATAGACGATTGTATAACTGATCTTCCTATTGAATAAGAGTTTTGTGATATTAAAATAGACCAATCATATTGAGGGAGACTAAAATCCCAACTTTTGTTCACTGTAACTATAAAAATACAAACTATTCCAATAAAAGAATAAGATAGTAATGCTAAAATAAGAATTCGTACAATTGATATATTTTGATGCTGAGCAAAAAATATTATTAAGGAGAATATTGTAAAAATTATTATTTGCACTTTGCAACGACTGACCAACTTTCCAAGTCCATCAACTATATTGCATAATGAAAAATGTAACTGCATAACGGAAGCAAATAGGATAGCTAAATAGAAAAAAATATTTTCATCTGAAAAAACACCATATATTAACATTATTATAGAAATAGCAATGATACCAATAACATTAAGAAATATTATGTTTGTACTGTATTTGCCTGAGGCAATAAATTTATTAAATAGTACACCAGAAAAAATGTTTATAGAATATATTGCTGATACCACTGATATAGATAATGACCAGTCAATATAATCTGCTTCAGACCCTGATTTTATTAATGTACTCAAAAAAACAAATGAAAATAAAGCCTGGGCCACAACTTGCAAAAAAGAAAATAACTTTTGATTAAACATAATGTATATTTATAGTTTCACTTATATATTTTTGTAAGTCTAAACCCTTAGGAAAAAGTGTTTTTTGTTTAGATAAAAAATATGACCAAAGGGAAAAGGTAGATCTTGATGCTACCAAAATATCTGCAGTAGACATACTTAATATATTTGAACATGCAGATATATTTCGAGACAACTTTACCCTAGACCCAAAAGTTAACCAATCATTGGAAACTTCAGCATCACTATATAAAATAATATCCTTATCAACCTTTGAAAGTAACCTATCCACAACATCGAGATACCATTGAGTTGGGATTTGGGAGGAAAATTGGGATACATTAAATTTATTAAAGTCTCCACGACGAATATGGACAGCAATTTTTCCTCTATTATTAAATGGTTTCTCAAGAGAATTTAAAAGTAGCCAATTTTTTATGAGCAAATCTGATTTTTTTATATCATGAAAAAAGTTTCCTAATCCATTATGCAGTACAACTTTATTCTTAAAAAAATTGACTCGTAGGAAATCTATCCAATCATTATAATTACGTCTTTTAAACTCTTTATTATATAACCTTAAATCCTTTTCCCAACGTATAAGAGGTCCTAGTTTTAAATTTAACATAGTAGGGCGAACAAAAACTTCTTTTTTAGCATTAGCTTCTTGAAGTGCTCTACCAATCGGAAATAATAAATTACCAAATCCTGGACCTGGGGCTCTTATAAAACCAATATCCATCTTTGATAAAAGTGGGTAATGATACATTTATTTGGCCTCATTTTCGTGAATAAACATCTTCATATCTAATTATGTCATCTTCACCTAAGTAAGAACCAATCTGAATCTCAATTATTATTAATGTTTGTTTTTCTTGGTTTTCTAGACGGTGTATTGAGCCTAATGGGACATATGTTGACTGTCCCGCAGCTATGACTTTGGTACTTTCGTTAATTGTAACAACCGCAGATCCTTCAACAACTACCCAATGCTCAGAGCGATGTTTATGACTTTGTAAACTTAGAGCTGCTCCTGCTTTTACAGTAATTCTTTTAACTTTAAAACCTACACCTTCAGACAAAATTTCAAACGATCCCCAAGGTCGATGATCCTTAGTGAAAGACTCTGATTGAGATATATTTTCAGATTTCAAATACTCTACTACTTTTTTGACGTCCTGGCTTTTATATTTATTAGCAACCAAAACTGCGTCTGGCATAGAAATAGCTACTATATCTTCAAGGCCTAAGCCAACAATCTCCTGATTACCATTTTCTGATCGCAGAAGAGAATTTTTACATTCTATAGCATGTGCATTTTTAGATAAAGCAACTCCATACTGATCTTGTTTCGCTTCTCGCCAAACAGAATCCCAATTACCCAAATCTGACCAGCCAGAGTGATATGGAATTGCAACTAAATTTTTTGCTTTTTCCATTATGGCATAGTCAATGCTTATTGCCTCTAATTTGTTCCAATGTTTTTTATCAAGCTTTGTAAAAGCCAAATCCTCTACAGATAGATTTACCGATTTCATAACCATTGATTTAATGTCTTTTGCATACAATTCAAAAGCATTAATCATGTCTCTTGCACGAAACATAAAAATACCCGAATTCCAGAAATAGTCACCTTCTTCAAGCATTCTTTGTGCAAGTGCCTTATTAGGTTTTTCAACAAATTTTAGCACTTTTCTTGAGGCTTGGTTAATTGTCTTATCTAATTTTAGATACCCATACCCAGTATCAGGATATAATGGACATATACCAAAAGTAACAATATTCCCATTTTGTATTTCATTTAATCCAACTTTGATTACTTCATGAAATTTTTCAGTATCTCTTATGACGTGATCAGTAGGAGTGGTAATAATGATAGCGTCCTTATTATCATTTTGGGCAAAAATAGTTGCAGCAACAATTGCTGGTGCTGTATTTTTTGATTCAGGCTCAATTATAATTCTTCTTGGATCTATTCCAATTGCTTGCAGTTGCTCCCCTACAATAAACCTAAAATGTGAATGTGTAATAATTATATGTGAATTAAATTTCAAATCTTCGCATGTAATAACCCTTTGCGCTGTTTGCTGAAACAATGTTTCATTGGCATTTAATTGCATAAATTGTTTTGGATAGCTTTTTCGTGAAGAAGGCCAAAGACGAGTTCCTGACCCTCCAGCTAACAATATTGGTGTTATAGGAAGCATATAAAAAATTTAATACCTTTTTGCATCTATATATTTCTTTTAAAGTACATCAATATTAAATATTAAATATTAAATATTAAATATTAAATAAATAATTAAGCTCTATCAAAAATTTATACATATATTATAGCATTTCATTTTAAATTGTTAAATAATTCCTTAATAATTAATAGTAGATATTGAACTTATAAATTTAGTAATGCTATAACCTAATTGTAAATTATATAACACTTAATTTAAAAGCTTATTGATGCTTATAAGAAAAAATATAAAATTATTAGTTGTTCACTGCTCTGACACAGACAATAGAAAAGAATTAACCGCTTTAGATATTCATAAAATGCATCTTAAATTTGGTTGGGATGGGATAGGTTACCATAAAATAATATGTAGATCTGGAAAAATAGAAAATGGTAGACCCGAGTATTGGGTTGGAGCTCATGTTCAAGGGAAAAACGATATTAGTTTAGGTGTTTGCCTCATAGGAAGGGATCATTTTACAGATCAACAGTACACTTCTCTCGAAAAAGTTTTGAAAACATGGAAAGCTACATACTCTAATGCAAAAATTATTGGACATTGTGATACAGGTAAAACAGAAAAAACATGTCCTAATTTTAATGTTCAAATGTGGTGTAGAGATAAGAATTTATGAATGTAATTGCCCCATCTATTCCAATGAGATCAAAAGCAAAAGCATCATCCAGCCTTGAAACCGAGTGTTTATTTGGAGAAACATTAACTATCATAGATAAGAACCTAGATTGGTATTTTTGCAAACTTTTGACTGATAATTATTGTGGTTGGGTAAATAAAGAATATTTAGGTGAAATAATAAAATCGTCACATAGAGTGGTTTCTAATAGATCATATTTATTTAAAGACAATGATATTAAATCAGGATGCATCAATTACTTACCGTTAGGCTCACAAATTTATGTAAACGATTTTGACGATTTCTGGGCTCAAGTTTATCTTGGAAAAAATTCAAGTCAGAAATTTGCTTACATACCAAGTAAACATATAATTAAAAACGAAGAAAAAATTGATGATTGGGTAAGCATAGCAGAAAAATTAATAGGAACTCCTTATGTTTGGGGTGGAAGAAACTCTATAGGTTTAGATTGCTCTGCGCTTTTACAGTTATCATACCAAACTTATGGTGAGAATATCCCCCGGAACTCAATAGATCAGTCATTACTTAATAAAGAAATAATTAACAAAAAAGAAAAACTGAAAAGAGGGTATGTTGTTTTTTGGGAGGGACATGTTGGAATTATGGTAGATGACACCCATTGTATTCATGCAAATGCTTTTCATATGGAGGTATCAAGAGAGCCATTATTAAATATTTTAGAACGAACTAGTAAGAGACATCCAATAATAAGAATTATGAATTTTAATTAATGAAATTAATTAATTTTTTTTTCCTAATTCTTAGTTTTTCATTTGTTGGCACCATTTCATTCATCACTCCATTTTTTACCCTTCCCAATTTAACCATTACCATAGAAGAAATTACATTAAGGCATATTTTTTGAGCTGTCCCTGCCTTAAGTCTAGTAGAGCCCGCTATAACCTCTGCTTTTGTATTAAGAACAATTTTATGATCACCATATTTTAGAATTTCACCATTAGGGTTATTACTAATTGCAATAGTAAGAGCGTTTCGATTTTGAGCTTTTTCCAAAACTTTACATGTAAAAGGAGTGTTACCACTAGCGGCAAGACCAATTACAACATCTTCGTGAAAAACCATTTTATCTTCTACAATTTTTTCAGCTGAATATTTATTATCTTCGGCATTTTCAATTGCATTTAATAAAGCATTGATCCCACCAGCGATAATAAAATCTAAACGCTCCTTTGGCCAATTAAATGTTGGAAATAACTCAACCCCATCTTGTACACCTATTCTGGCTGAGGTTCCAGCTCCTACATATATTAGTCTACCTTTTGAGTTTAAGGTTAAATGTTTATAAATAGCTTCTATTGTATGTTCTATTGATTTTATTGATCTCTTCACCTCTAAAGCGGCATTTTTTTGCTCTTTGATCATGAGAGATATTCCATCAGTAAGACTTAAATGATCAATTGGTTTACTTTTCAGATATAAAAGTTCAGTTTTAGGTGTATTTTTAGACATATTTGATATTATATAATTAAATTAAAAAGGTAAAAATTAATTTTGCATTATCCTTTCTTAAACATCATCGGCTTAATGACTGGTACCAGTATGGATGGAATTGACATTAGTCTAGTTAGGACTAATGGTACAGATTTAATAAGATTAAATAAAAATTTCTATTACAAATATAGCCCTGACACAAAAAAATTTTTAGACGATATATTGAAAAAAGATATAAATATCCATTTAAAAAAAAAAGTTTTTTAGACGAATTTATAACAAAAGAACATTACGCAGCTTTAAAAGATTTGGATATTGTTCAAAACTGTGATTTAATTGGATTTCACGGTCAAACAATATACCATAACCCTAAAAAAAGAGTTTCAATTCAATTAGGTGATCCAGAGAAATTAGCAAAATTACTCAATAAGGATATTGTTTTTAATTTCAGATCAAACGATATTGCATCTGGAGGCCAAGGTGCACCATTAGCTCCTATTTATCATAAATTTATTATTAATGAGCTTAAACTCGAACTTCCATCTTGCATCATAAACATTGGTGGTGTTTCTAACTTAACATACTGGGATGGGAATGAATTAATAGGATTTGATACAGGACCAGGAAATGCACTAATGGATGATTATATGCTTAATATATTCAACAAAAATTTTGATAAAAATGGTAATTTTGCTTCTAAAGGAAATCCAATAAAATCTGAAATAGAAAAATTTTTAAAACATGATTTTTTTAAAATAACTCCTCCAAAATCTCTTGATAGAAACGGGTTTAGCCCACAGTACAATGAATTAATTAAAAAACAATTTTCTGTTCATGATACTATGGCGACCTTGGCTGAGTTTACTGTTGAGACTATTGTCACTAGCTTTCAACTTTTACCAAAAAAAGTTAAAAGTATAATTATAACTGGAGGAGGTTCCAGAAACCTTCATTTAATAAAACGTTTGAAAGATAGCCTAAAATTAAAAGTTTATAATGAAAAACAACTTGGTATTAATTTTGATTATATAGAAGCAGAACTTATTGCTTATTTGTCAGCAAGGTCAATTTACAAGCTTCCATTCACTTTTCCTTCTACAACTGGAGTGCTTAATCCTTTGTCAGGAGGAAAGTTGTTTAAATATCTATAAAAAACCAAGTTGGTCCTCTATATGAAAAGGTCTTAATTTTAAAGCAGATGGTAAAATTTCTCTTATATCTGCAAAAGGAAACGAAGGTGTAAAACTATACGCTTCTGCATAATGACCTTTAGGAGCGTTGCATTGAGCTGCCCTATAAGAATTCATTAATTTGAATAGATCTATAAATCTTTGAGGATTTTGTGTTTTGTGTTTGAGTATAGCATCTTTTTTTTCCAAATAGTGATCTGTTATATCAACATAATAATTAGGATTAAAGTTTATACCCATTAATGTATCACAATTTAAAATTGGTATATAATGACTAACTGCCTCTTTTGTTATTAAAGATAATGATTTGTGGTCTGAATGATAATCATTTTGTGAATGAGTAATAATTAAATCAGGCATTATTTTTAAAATATTTTCTTTGATAATTTTTCGATGCTCAGGATCCTCTCCTAAATTACCATCAGGTATATTCAAGAAAATTGGTGAAGATAACTTTTTAAGGCCTTCAATAGTTTCCTTAGCTCTTTTCTTTGCTAAGACTAAACCTTTTTGAGCACCTCCTTTAGCTCCATCTGTTGCAATCATGGCATATACCTTATTTCCTTTTTTTTTATAAATAGAAAGTATACCATACATAAAAATTTCAATATCATCAGGATGTGCGCCTATTGCCAAAACTTTCATTATATTTTTCTCCTAATTTAGTTAATATAGTATTGCAATATTAAAAAAGATATCAAATGAAATACAATGAAAATAACATAATTGGATATATAGAGGGTTATTATGGCAGACTATTATCTTGGGAAAGTAGAGAGCTTATAATCAAATCACTGCGTAAAAATAATATGAATACTTATTTCTACGCTCCTAAGGAAGATGTTTTTCATCGATTACACTGGAAAGAAAAATATAATAAAAAATGGCGTTTGAAATTCCAAAATTTTACTCAATTTTGTCAAGAGAATAACATAAACGTTATAGCTGGTATTGCTCCAGGATTAGACTTTAATTTTAAAGAATTAGATAATATTTCTAGAAATAATAAAAAATCTGATTTCAAATTACTATTAAGAAAAGCTAAACAGTTACTTCAAGATGGAGCTGATTATATAGCTTTGATGTTAGATGACATTCCGAATGATTTTAAAAAAAAATTTGGAGTTGATGTATCCGAAGGAACATATCATGCTATTTTGGCGAACAAGCTTTCAAAAGAATTAAGACAAAATATTTTCTTTATACCTAGAATATACGCTGATGAATTAATTCAAGATGAACCTTTTTATTTAAAAGACTTAAGTAAGATATTGGACCCAAAAATAACTGTTTTCTATTGTGGCAAAAATGTTGTTTCTAAAAATTTATCAAATTATAAAATGATTAAAAAAACATTACTAAACAGGGTAATCTTTTGGGATAATTACTATTCAAATGACTATTGTCCTAGACGTATGTTTGTAGGACCTTACTTTGGAAGACAAAACATTAATGATGTAATGATTAATCTTACAGGTCTAATAGAAACAGATCTTCTGATTTTGGACATTTGCTCCAATAATTTCAGGGGTAAGAATAATTTAAATGAATGGTTAAAAGTAATGAACATTCACGGTGTCCCAAAAGAGTTCATAAAAATAAAAAAATTTTTTTTAAAACCAGATTTTGGTTCTAACCCTCCGGCCCAAAAAGTAAATTTTAATTATACAGATTTTGAAGCGTTAGATTTCCTTTTGTGGAAATGGAAAGGTAATTTATCAAGAGAATGGTATCCCTTCATTTTTGGGTTAAAGCAAGATTTACAAATCAGTCAAAAACTTCTAACGTCGGAGCGCAAGATTAAAACTCAAACCGCTCCTCTATCTGAATTTTTATTAAAAGGAGAATTGAAATGAAAAAAATTGGTTTTATTGGCTTAGGAAATATGGGAGCCAGAATGGTAACAAATCTTCTGAATACTAATTACGAAGTTATTGGTTATGATATTAATGAGGAGTTTGTGAAACAACTTTTGCCAATAGGACTTAAAAAAGTCTCCAATTTAAAAGATATCTCAAAAGACGTAGATATAATAATCACAATGTTACCTAATGGAGAAATTGTTGAGGAAGTATTGGATAGTATTATAGATAGTTTAAAGCCAGGCACATTGATAACAGACTGCTCTACTATTGACGTTGATAAAGCAAAAAAATTACACAAAAAATGTGAAGATAAAGAACTTTTTTTTCTTGATGCACCAGTATCTGGAGGAATTGGTGGAGCCGAGAATGCAACATTAACTTTTATGGTTGGCGGCAAAGAGGATGCTTATAAAAAAATGTTGCCCTTGTTTGAAATAATGGGGAAAAAATCATTATTATGTGGTTCTTCTGGTTCAGGACAAGCTACAAAAGCATGTAATAATATGTTGTTGGCAACTACCATGATTGGCGTAGGAGAAGCTTTTTCACTAGGTAATAATTTAGGTTTAGATCTAGAAAAATTATTTGAAATTTTGTCAACTTCGACTGGTTCATGTTGGGCTATAAATAGCTATTGTCCTATTAAAGATGTTGGGCCTATAAGTCCAGCAGACAATGACTTTAAGCCCGGTTTTTCAGCAGATTTAATGTTAAAAGACCTTACTATAGCCTTAAAAGCAATACAAGTTACAAATACGAAAGCGAAATTCGGAATTAAAGCACGTGAAAATTTTCAAAAAATGGTTAATGAAAACTATGGTAATTTAGACTTTTCAGCTATCACAAAATTTAATAAATAAAGCTATTCTTAGAATAGCTTTATTATTATTTTTGTTAAACTAAAAGTGGCGCTATAACTAAGCTAACTATAGCCATCACATTTATTAAGATGTTCATTGATGGTCCTGAAGTATCTTTTAAAGGATCACCAACAGTATCACCAACAACAGCTGCTTTGTGAACTTCGGATCCTTTACCTCCAAAGTTTCCTTTTTCTACAAACTTTTTTGCATTATCCCATGCTCCACCTGCATTTGACATCATTAGTGCCATCATTACACAACATATAAGTGCACCACCTAACATTCCTCCAAGAGCTTTTGGACCTAATGTAAAACCAATAATAACTGGTGATAATACAGCAAGCGCTCCTGGTGCTATCATTTTTCTTAAAGCAGCCCTAGTTGCAATATCAACACATCTTGCAGTATCCGGTTTTGCTTTACCCTCCAACAAGCCTGGAATTTCTTTAAACTGTCTTCTTATTTCCTTGATCATATCGAAAGCTGCGTCACCAACAGCAGTCATTGTCATAGAACTAACTAAAAATGGGAAAATCCCTCCTAAAAACATTCCACATAAAACTAATGGATCATTTATAGCTAAAACAAAACTATCATCTGAAATCGAAATTTTTTCTATATAAGCACTTATAAGAGCTAATGCTGCCAATGCTGCTGCACTTATTGCAAACCCCTTTCCAATCGCAGCAGTTGTGTTTCCAACCTCATCTAATGAATCTGTGATTTGTCTAGTTTCTTTTCCCATCTCTGACATTTCTGCAATACCTCCTGCATTGTCAGCAACTGGTCCATATGCATCAATTGCCATTGTAATACCAACTGTACTTAACATTCCAACCGCTGCTATACCAACTCCGTAAAGACCTGCAAATATATTTGATATAAAGATAATGCATACTATAGTTAACACTGGTATCGCAACTGATTGCATTCCGGTCGCTAAACCTGATATTAAAACAGTAGCAGAACCAGTTTCTCCATCCTTAGCTATTTTTTCTACTGGGCTTCCACCAGTATAATATTCTGTAATTAATCCAACAACTATCCCTCCAACTGAACCAACAAATACAGCTATCCAAACACCGATAGCAACACTCATAAAATCAACTAAAAAGTATGATAATATCACAAAAAGAACTGCAGATCCTATCGTCCCATATCTTAATGCTGTTTCTGCGCTTTTTGAGGAAAAAGCTTTGACTGTTAATATGCCCAATAAGGAACAAATTATACCTAATGACGCTAAAGCTAAAGGCATAAATTGAAGCAAATATTGGTTACCACCTAATGAATTAATAGTCGCACTAGTCATCGATGCAGCTAAAGCTATACATGCAATCATAGATCCACAATATGATTCAAAAATATCTGAACCCATTCCAGCGACATCTCCAACATTGTCTCCTACATTATCCGCAATTACACCTGGATTTCTAGGATCATCTTCTGGAATTCCTGCTTCTACTTTACCTACTAAGTCAGCACCAACATCAGCACTCTTTGTAAATATTCCACCACCTACTCTCGAAAACAAAGCTACAGATGAAGCACCCATCGCAAATCCCTCAATTGCATGTATTGTTTTTATATCACCTGCAAAGTAGTGGAATAAAATTCCTACTCCAAACAAACCCATAGCAGCTACTGTTAGTCCCATAATTGAGCCTCCAAAAAAGGCTATATTTAGAGCTTCTGATGCGCCTTTTTCCTTAGCAGCAACGGCTGTTCTTACATTTGCTTTTGTTGCTGAATACATACCTATAAAACCTGCTGTACCTGAACATAAAGCTCCAATTAAAAATGATATGGCAGTTTGCCAACCAAGAGAAAAATATAATGCAAAAATGCATACTAAACAAAATACTGCTAATCTCTTATATTCTGCGGACATGAAAACCATTGCACCAAGGTGTATTTCATCTCCAATTTCTTTAACACGTCCTTCACCCTCAGAGGAAGACTTTACCTTTAAATATACTAGATAAGCTGAAAGTAGTCCCAAAAGGCCAAGAATAACTGATACTAATGAATATGGCATGAATAAACCTCGATATTTATTAAAAAAATTACTTTTAAATCTATTAATTAAATCTGTAAAGTTTTATGTTTCTTAAATAATAAATTAAATTTTTATATATGTATTGTATTGAAGATTTTTAAGCAGAAATGCCAGATCTTTTTTCTTCAAAGCAATACAACCAGCGGTTTTTCTTTTATCTGAGAAACTACAATGGATAAAAACTGCACTTCCTTTATTTTTAATTATTGGCTTAATATTATGTGAGATCACAATTAAAATGTCATACGCATCATCTTCTCTCCATAACTTTTCATAATTAATATCTAGAGATTGAAGGTTATTAATATTCATATATTTATTGTAATAGTTACTTTGAATATCATCGCACCAAGCACAGCTTTTTGTGATTTTTTTTATTTTTAAAATATTTTTTTTCTTAAATTTTGGTCTTAATATTTTGTCAGATCTGTAAAAAACAGTTTTCAAATACCATTTCCCGATAGGTGTTTTTTTATCACCTTCAATTTTTTTTTCAGCTTTCTCAAGACCTTCTTGGCCTATTTGACATTGAAATACTTTATTTCGAGCTTTTAAGAAATATTTTTTATTAACTTTTATAACTACCCAATTTTCAATCATACTTGATTATAGATATTTTGATGAAATCAAAAACATATATTTTTATTCAAAAACACAGTAGGATTTATAACATATGTGGTAGATTTAATTATGATAAAACAAAATCAAAGCTGGTTTCATTCAATTTTAGTTTATAAAGACTTAAGGATGTTGAAAATTTTACTTCTTGGTGCCATTAGTGGGTTTCCATGGGTGCTTATTGCAAGTAGTCTTAACCTTTGGTTAAAAGAAGAAGGATTAAGCAGATCAACGATTGGTTGGGCAGGTTTAATTTTTGGTGTTTACGCATTTAATTATTTATGGGCTCCATTGATTGATAGAATTCAAATTCCCCTTTTAAAAAAACTAGGCCATCGAAAAGGATGGATACTTTTGATGCAAATTACAATTTTACTAAGTTTGATAATTTGGAGTTTGATAAATCCTTCTGAAAACTTAGCTCTTTTAATTTTTATTGGATTAGTAATTGCTATTGCTTCAGCAACACAAGACATAACTATTGATGCCTTAAGAATTGAACAAATAAATGAAAATGAAGGAAAAGCAATGGCAGCTGGGGCAGCAATGGCTGTGGTTGGTTGGTGGACAGGCTACAAGTTAGGAGGTATTGTAGCTTTAATTACAGCAGAATATTTTGAAAGTCTTGGTATTATAGACTACTGGCAATTAACTTTTTTATTTTTAGGAGTAATGATAATTTTGATGAACATTTGTTTGATGTTTGTTAATGAGCCAGTCAAAACTAATAGACAAATCAAACAAAAAGAAACTGACAAAATTATAAAAAGTAAACTTGGTTCCAATAATTTTTTTACTAAGATTTTAGCATATGTTTCAGGGACTATATTGGGTCCATTAATAAGCTTCTTTAAAAAAAATGGGTTTGCTATAGCTGTTGGAATATTAGGTTTTGTTTTTTTATTCAAGATCGGTGAAGCTTTTCTTGGACGTATGTCAATAGTTTTCTACAAAGAAATTGGATTTTCAAAGAGTCAAATTGCAATTTACTCAAAAGGATTGGGCTGGATAACAACTGTTTTTTTTACATTGTTAGGCGGTTTAATGGCAATGAGGGCTGGGACAATAAAAACAATGTTTTTTGCTGGAGGTTTAATGGCTATCACAAACCTTCTCTTTGCAGTTTTGGCTTGGACAGGGAAATCTGAACTATTATTCGCAATTGCTGTAATTGCAGATGATATTACAGCAGCATTTGCAACTGTAGCGTTTGTTGCTTTTATTTCGTTGTTAGTTGATCGAACATATACTGCCACTCAGTATGCTTTACTTGCGTCTTTAGGAACTGCTGGCAGAACCACACTTGCTTCATCTTCAGGAGCTCTTGTTGACTGGCTGAATGGAGATTGGGGAACTTTTTTTATTATAACCACAATAATGGTAATTCCGTCTTTAATTTGTTTGTGGTTTTTAAAGAATAATATAAAAATTGGTAAATAAATATTTACATCTATTTATTATTTGAAAATTTAAATATAAAAAGTAATCTAATTTAAACAAAGATTAATTTGAAAATAATCTCTTCTTTAATATAGTTTAAAGATTTTAATATTTCTTGTTTTTAAAGGAAAACTATATAATAACTACTTAAATTTTAATTTTTTTATGAGACGTATTAATGTTTTTAAAATCATTGTCAATTCATGAATTTGACCTTCACTCTAGTTGGGTTAACGGATGGAATAAAATAAACAATTTGAGTAGTTTTGATAAATATATGTCTCTTTTTTGGTTTTTAGGTCCATTCATTTATTTGATAGAAAGAGATCCAGCTGATTTGTGGTTAACAACAATTAGCATAATTTTTTTAATAAGATGTTTCAAAAAAAAAGAATGGCGATGGGCATCCCAACTTTGGTTTAAAAGTGCTGTTGCTTTGTGGTTGTATGGGTTAATTTCAGCAATAACTGGACCTGATCCACTTTTTACGTTTCAACAAGGTTTTGTTTGGATAAGATTTCCACTATATGCTGCCGCTGCTCAAGTATGGCTTGCAAAAGATAGAGATATTAGAATTTTGATGTTTCTGTCTATATTAATCGGAATGTTAATTATGTGTGCAATTTTAATTGCTGAAACAATAATTGAGCCAAAATCAAGATTGTCTTGGCCATATGGGGATTTAGTTCCAGGTGGTTATATTGCTAAAGTTTCATTGCCAGTTTTTTGCGTATTGATGGCTATTGCAGTTAGTCATAAAAGCAAAGTTGGTTTGTTTTCTGGAATTGTTGGTTTTTTTTCTATCGTTGTATCCATCTTGACTGGAGAAAGAACACATTTTCTCATTAGAGCCTGTGGGGGTATGCTAGCAAGTTTAGTTTGGAAACCAAAATTTCAATTGTACATTATATTAATAATAGTCGAAATTCTTGCAGTTGTAGCAGTTTTTTTTGTTCGCCCTGATCTTGGCTATAATTTTACCAATAAATTTATGAGACAAATACCCATAGTAAACACTGATACTGGATATTGGGGTTCATGGAGGGGAGGAATACAGCAAGGATTAGAAACACCTATTAAAGGCATCGGACCTTCAGGAACAAGATACACATGCATAAATCTAGATTCAAATTTGCCTAAATGGTTACCAGGAGAAAATAATTGTGGTAACCATCCTCACAATTTTTATGTTCAATTATTTGCAGAAGCTGGAATAGTAGGTTTATTTTTTGGATGTGTGATGTTTATATCGATTATTTTAACATGCCTTAAAGCAAGAAAAGAATATTTTGATTGCCCTATGGCAGCCACAGCTTTTGTAATACCCTTAGGCCTGTTTTTCCCAATGCAGCAATTTGGAAGCTTTTATGGCCAGTGGGGTAATCTATTTATATGGTTTGCATTAGGTTTTGCTCTTTCTCAATTTCAAAGCTATAAAAAGGGTTAGTTCTTTGGATTTTGATTATCACAAGAAAAAAACTTATACAAACTATTGGAATAATTTCTCTACTACACCAAAAAAATATTTTCATGTTTATAATTTTTTTAAAAAATTTAAGGAACATTTATACAAAATAGTTGGATTTAAAATTAGTATAAGAATAAAAAAAATTAAATCTAAAGAGGATGAGGCTTACAACTCTTATCCAACTGACAATATTTTAAAAAAATATAGAAATAACTTAATTGCAAATGAGATAATTTCATATTTAAGGACATCGCAGATAAAATTTGAAAAAACAGAAATTAACTCATATTTAGAAGAGTTTGAACAAGTCTTCCAAAAAAGTCCTGTAAAAGAACATGAAAGTGGTTTTGGTTATAACGAAGGCGTATTTTTTTTTACAATTTTGAAAATTATTAATCCTGAAATTGTCATAGAGTCTGGTGTAATGAAAGGATTTACCACATACCTTATTGACGCAGCAACGAATGATAATTGTAAAATATTTTGCTATGATATTAACTTTACTAATAAAATTTTTAATTCATCAAAAGCTCAATATGTAAACTCAGATATTTCTAATAAAATTCCTCCTATTGGAAATAAAAAAGTAGTTGCTTTATGGGATGATCACACCTCACAACTAGATAGAATTAAGTTTTCTCAGGAGCATAAAATAGAGTATAACTTTTTTGATGATGATCTGAGTCTTTTAAATATTCATTCTGACGGATGGCCACCCGTTCCTACAATATCAATGTTAAAAGATATAAAAAATAATGTTATTCAATCTGATAAATATAATTGGGTATCAAGAAACAGAAAAGGAACAGCTTACCTAAAAAATTTTCAAGATACTGATTGCCTAGATAAAATAAAATTTCATAAGACATTTCCACAACTTTTTGAAATTACTGGTTACAAAAACCATAGCCAATGTTCTCTAGTTATTACCAAAATGATCAAATAGAATTCTATTCCTATAATCATCTAGCTTTTCAGAACTATTTTTTGAAGAATGTTTAAAATTATTCCATGATAATTTTTGCAAATTTTTTATTTTACTAGAATTATTCATTAACTTTTCAAGTTCATCTTGAAGTTTTATCTGATTAATATTCTTTATTAAAATACCATTTTTTTTAACAATTTCAGGAATTGCTCCAATATCTGATGCTATTATAGCTATTCCATTACTCATAGCTTCAGCAGCCACTAAACCAAAAGGTTCTTCCCAAATAGATGGTATAATAATTATAGATGCACTTTTCATTTTTTCTTGAACAAAATTTTGATTTTTAAATCCATGAAATTGAGTTTGGTTACCAATTTTTTTGAATTTTTTAATAATTTTACTTGTAAACAAGCCTTTATTCTTGTCATAGCCTAACCTAAAAGATCCTATTAGATGAAATTTCCAATCTGGAAATCTATTAGCAATACTTTTAATAACTTCTACATATAAATCGACCCCTTTTTCAGCAACTAACCTTCCAACAAACAAAATTTCTTTTTTCTTTATTGGAAATTTTTTTAATTTCCTTTCAACACCGTTATACAAGACATCAACTTTTTGAAAATTTTCATTTAGTCCTTCAAGAAATTTTTTCTTAATGAACTCACTTACACAAAATATTTTTTCACATTTTTTTAGAATATTTTCTCTTTCTTTAATAGATTTGGATCCTTTCATGGTTTGAGGATCATTATGAAAAAACAAGCTGACAGGGAATTCATTACCTTTAGTTATTTGTTCTACGAGGTACGGTCTATTGTGAATTTCTATTAACTGCTTCTTATCAGGATCTTTGTTTATTATTTTTAACATCTCATGAGCTAAAAACTCATTTTTACCTTTAAAGGATAAAATAGAATATTTTAACCCTATAAAATTATCTTTATAGAGGGGAGTTTCTACATCCTGACCAAAGACTCTTATTTGATTTAAATAGTTGGAGTAAGACAAATTGTTTCTAATTGTAATAGAAACTGAGGAAGCTCGGTTTTCATCAAATTTTTCTTTATAGGGTAATAAAATATTTATTTTCATATTATATATTGTAATTAAAATAATTAATTATGTTATAGACTTATTTTACTAATTTTAACATTTTATTATAATAGGATTTTACATTGCAAACCATCGTATGCATGAAATGGGGTTCAAAATACGGTTATGAATACGTAAACAGACTTTACAAATCAATAAAAAAACATACCAGACGCGCAACTGAACTTTATTGTTTCACTGATAATGCTAGTGGTATTGATAAAAATATAACATGTAAACCCTTGCCAAAAATCTCTTTGCCAAAGACTATTTCTTCAACACCTTGGCGAAAAATGAGTTTATGGCAATATCCTCTATACGATCTAAAGGGAGATGTACTATTCTTGGACCTAGATTTAGTGATTACAGGTAATTTAGATCGCTTTTTTGATTTCAAGCCCGGCTTTTATTGTGTAATTGAAAATTGGACACAAATAGGAAAAAATATTGGAAACACAAGTTGTTTTAGGTTTCCTATTGGAAAATATAGTTCAGTATTTAAAGAATTCGAAAAAAACCCTACAAAATATTGGAAGAAATATCACATAGAACAAATTTATTTAAGTTATCAAATAAATGATCAAGTTTTTTGGCCGTCTGAATGGTGTAGAAGCTTCAAACATGATCTTCTTCCTAGATGGCCTCTTAGATTATGGCAACCAGCAAAACTTCCTAGTGAAACATCTATAGTAGCTTTTACAGGTAAACCAGACCCTGATGATGTTATTAAGGGTGTTTGGCCAGTAAAAAAATCGCAAATTTATAAAAAACTTTATAAACAATTAAAAACTCCTCAATGGGTTTTAGATAACTGGTTATAAACTTAAGAAATTTTATTGATTGGGTTTTTATTTATAAAAGATTCAATTGCTTTTAAGTAACCATTAAAAAATTTTTCATATGCTTCTTCTGAGACATAACCAATGTGTGGTGTAAGAATTAAATTTTTTGTCTTTCTTAAGATATGATTTCTAGGAAGGGGTTCTTGATCATAAACATCCAGAGCTGCAAATGAAATAACATCATTGTTAAGTGCATCTATTAGATCTTTCTCCTTTATGATAGGGCCTCTACTAGTGTTTACAATTACAGAATTTTTTTTCATTAACTTAAGATTATCTTTATCAACATAACCTATTGTTCTATCTGATAATCTTGTATGAATTGTTAAAATATCTGAGATTTTGAATAAATCTGTACTACTTACATATTCAACGCCAACCCTTTTGCAATCTTCTTTTTTTAAATTATGACTCCAAGCTATAACTTTCATTCCAAATGCTTTAGCATAACCAGCAACTTGCAAACCTTGTTTACCAAGGCCAAAAATGCCTAAAGTATTCCCCTTCAGACCTCTTCCAATACTGGTTTGCCAATTACCATCTTTCATGTTTTGAATTTCTGTCTGCAGTCCTCTCCATGAATTCATAATGAGAGCCCATGCTAATTCAGCCGTGGAATGAATTTTAGTATCTGTTCCACAAAAAATAATATTTCTTTTCTTAAGAGCTTCTGCGTCTACAGATGCATTCCACATTCCGCTTGTAATAACTAACTTTAGGTTTGGAAGTTTATTGATTAACTTTTCAGGTAATGGAGTTCTTTCTCTCATCAAACATAAAACATCATAATTTATCAGTCTTTCTGACAAGTTAGGATCGTCTCCAATATATTCATTAAACACCTTCAGCTCTATTTTATGACTAAGGGTTTCCCAATTAGCAAAATGATGAGTAACATTTTGATAATCATCCAAAATTGCTACCTTAATTTTTTTCATTCTCTATCCTTCTTTTACTGCACCATAACCAGCCATTCTTCCAAATACTGCGCCTGACGTTAAGCCTGATCCACCGGGATATCCATTAAAAAAGACACCCCCTACTAATTCTCCGCAAGCAAATAAGCCTTTTATAGGATTATCTTTAATATCTAATACTGATCCATTTTTATCTACTTTTAATCCACCATATGTAAAGGTAATACCACCTGTAACAGGAAACGCTTTAAAAGGTCCTTTATCTATTTTCTGTGCCCAATTAGATTTTTCAATTTCGAGATGCTTGGTTGACTTTCCATCAAGAATTGTCGGATCAAAAGTAACATTAAGATTTACTGAATTATTATATTGATCAATTGTTTTCTTGGTTTCAGTTTTATCAACACCATCCATTTTTTTTATTAAATCGTCAATAGTATCAGCTTCAATAAAGTGAGCATCATGGAATGTATATTCTTCATAGAGTAAATCAAAAACTTTACTATCAAAAATCTGCCAAGCAAAATGTCCTGGCTGATCTAAAACTTTTTTTCCATATTGAGCATAAGTATAATTTCTAAAATTTTTACCCTCATCTAAAAATCTTTTACCATTTGCATTAATCATAATTCCTAAAAAATAGCATATCTTTCTATAATTTTTTCTTTCACTTGGTTCTAAATCTAAGCCACCATAATTTTTCATATGTAAATCCATGGGAGTAGCATGACATCCATCATATAAACCATGTTTGGCTGCACCAATTTCTAAAGCCATCTTCAGACCATCTCCTGTATTATGAGGAGTTCCTCTTACTTTGGCCTTAAGCCAGTTGTTGCCAATGTAGGATTTTCTAAGTTCATCATTAGCCTCGAACCCCCCTGATGCTAAAATAACTGCGTCAGCAATTACTTTTTCTTCATTCACATAAACACCCTTCACCTCTCTAGCTTCATAAAAAAGATTTGTGACAGGGCTTTTATAAAAAATTTTTCCACCTAACGCTAAAAAGGCTGCTAATTCTTGGTCAAATAAACCAACACCCTCGTTTTGTGATGCAAGTGTTAAGCCTCCCCAAAAAATATGCTTTCCATTTTTCAAAAAGCTTTGCCTTGAAAAGATGGGTTCAAATTTTATATTGTGAGAAGAAAGCCACTTTATTGTCTCTAATGATTTAGAGACTAAAATTATTTGTTCGTGGCTTAGTGGTCTACCATCATTAAAGTTTAACAAGTCTTTTTCAAATTTTTCTTGAGTGTAAGAACCAAAATCCGTGTCCTTAAGCCTCTCATCATAAGGGTTTTTTAAAAGATCCATTAACTGATCACTATTATCATAGGCAAATCGCATTGCACCAGCTGTATACTTAGTGTTTCCGCCAGCTAATTTTTTGTCTGCTTTTTCATAAATAGTTACATCTGCACCCTTTTCTAAAGCGGCTATACCAGCAGATAACGCAGCGTTACCAGAGCCAACGATTATAACTGTTTTTGTCATTTAATTTTATCCTTTTTGCGAAGACTATTTCTTATTAGATTGTTAAATTTATTGTTATTCTTTAATATATTTATTTCAAGTTCATTTTATTATTTGGCTTAATATGTCTTCAAATATAATTGGTTCTCTAATTTGGATTATATTTATATTTTTATCGCTATTTACTCATATGATAATCAAGTCTTTGACAGGTGAAGTGGATTTTATTATTACTTTATTTGCTAGGTTTGTATATTCATTACCAATCTTATTTATTTTAGCCTACTTAGCTAGAAAAACGCTTTTATTTCAATTGAATAGTTGGAAAAATATCGCTTTACGATCGTTTTTTGGTTTTGTTACTATGATAATGGTTTTTTCCTCTCTACAGTTAATTCCTATTGGACTTACTACTGCTCTTGCGCAGAGTTCAGCCATTTATGTAACACTCTTATCTCCAATTGTCTTAGGAGAAAAAATAGGTCTAGTTAGATGGTCAGCAGTTATATTTGGGTTAATTGGTGTTTGTTTAATGATAAATCCAATAAGTATTATTAATGAGACATCCGAATTGTCTACATTAGGTATTTACCTTGCGTTTGGAAGTGCATTAACACACGCGGCGCTTGCTCTTATATTAAGAAGAATTGGTAAAACTGAACACCCTGCCTCTACAGCTCTAATTCATAATCTATTAACTTCCTTAGTTATCACTTTTACTATTATCTTTTTTGGAACTAAGTTCTATGGAAAAACAGGAGATTATGGAATTGAAATTTTGATTACTCCTAACAACATACTCTATACTTTGATTGCGCTTGGAATGATGGGGTCATTTGTTCAGTATCTTATGGCCCAGAGTTATAAATATGCAGAGGCTACAATTTTAGTAACATTGAGATATTTAGCAATTCCATTAGCCACGCTTTTTGGATTTATCATTTGGAATGAAATACCAGCATACAATCAAGTTGTTGGTGGCTTAGTTGTGATTGGCTCTTGTCTTTTAATTACATACCGAGAAATTAAGAAAAAATAAATTAATATCCAATTGCAAGGCCATCCTTACGCCAATCGCTTGCACCAATTAACACATCCTTTTCTTCATCTATTAAAATCATTTGACCACCACCTAAAGGAGGTACTGGATAATTAATTTTGTGACCCTTTAACTTTAATTCATTTATTAAATTTAAGTCAAAATCATTTTCGACTTCTAACACATTATTATTGGGGAAAATACGGGGATGATCTAAGGCAAGTTGTGGGTTAAGTCCGAAATCAATCATTTGGGATAAAACATAAGCATGACCTGCTGCTTGGTATTGACCACCCATGACCCCAAATGAACCTACTAGTTTATTATTTTTTGAAATCATAGCTGGAATTATGGTATGTACCGGCCTTTTATTTGGATTTAACTCATTGGGGTGACCCTCAATAATATTAAAAGCTCTTCCTCTACAATGAAAAAGAACCCCACTTTTAGGAGCTGTAATACCACTACCAAAGGCATCAAAGAGAGAGTTGATAAATGAAATTATCATACCATTTTTATCTCTTACAGTAAGGTAAATTGTATCTGGATGATCTGGAAAATCACTTAAACTGTAAATCTTTGCTTTATTCATATCAATGCTAGACGCATATTTATCTAACAAATCTGATCTTAGAAAATGATCGACAGTTAATTTGTTTAGCACTGGATCTGCAAGATATTCATCTCTTAGAAAATACCCTATTTTTGTTGCCTCACAAAATATATGGATATAGTCAGTCTTAGACAGTTTTTTTAAATTAAATTTTTCTAGTAATGATAATATGATTAGCGCAACTATACCTTGTCCGTTTGGCGGACATTCATGCACTCTAAAATTTCGATAATTTGAAGAAATAGGCCTTACCCATTCTGATTTAGCATTACTAAAGTCTTCTAGAGTATGATAACCACCTATTGATTTTAGTTTTTTGACCATGTCTTCAGCAACCCACCCGCGGTAGAAACCATCGCGACCCTCATCAGCTATTGTACTTAAAGTTTCTGATAAGTTTTCATTTTTAAAATTATCCATAAATTGAAACGGTTTACCATTTTGTAAAAAAATATTTGAAGTGTCAGAGTCTAGAGATAATTTTTTGGTATTTTTTTCCCAATCTAAAGCTACTCTTTCATGAACTTTTATACCTTGTTCAGCGTATTTTATAGCTGGGTTGAAAAGTTCTTTCCAACTCATATGCCCATACTCTTGATGAAGTAAATACCATGCAGCAACAGCACCAGGTATAGTAATAGCATCTGACATTTCCGGATTAATTTCTAATATTTTTTTTTTTCGAAGATTAGATGCCTTTGCCTTAGTTGAAGATTTTCCTGAACCGTTTAGAGCTTTTATATTAGCACTACCATCAACAGATAACATCGCAAAACAATCACCACCAACACCAGTCATGTGCGGCTCAGCCACACATAGAACTGCACTCATACTTATTGCAGCATCAACAGCATTTCCGCCATTTTTTAAAATTTCAATTCCAACGGATGAGGCTATTGGATGAGATGATGCTAACATTGCTTTAGAGCTTAATACATTTGAACGACCATTTTTAGAAAAATTTCTTCCTTTTTTTTCTTTGAAAAGATTATTCATTAATTAGCACTTCATAATATTATATAGTTATGAACCCATAAATAAAATTATTACAACATATATATTTTTATTCATCAAATCTATTGTATAATTATATCTTCTGATATATTTAATTACGTGAAAATTATTTTTCAAAATTGTTTTTTGATTTAACTGATTTAGGTAAAACGAAAATTTATGAATAATATTCAATCAAGTTATAATGATGAAATAGACATATTTGATTTATTGAATAGATTATACAAAGGTAAATGGGTAATAAGTCTATTTGTTTTAATTTCTATTTTAAGTGGTTTATCTTATTATTTTATTAAAGATCATGTATATCAGTCAAAATTATATTATGAAATCACGAATCCTCCACCTTTTGTACAATCTAAAATAATACATAATGATTTGAATAATTATTTTTTTTCAGAAAAAATGTTTAATAAATGGAAAAATATTTATACAAAAAAGACGTCTATAAATTATGAAGAGTTTTTAAACACAGAGATTTTGAATGGTTTTGTTTTTCAAAAGAGAAAAGATCAACTTTTTATAGAATTTATACAAATTGATGGTTTGCATGCTATCAGTATTAAATCTAAAAATCTTAGTATGATTAATGATTTTTTTAACTATCTTAATTACATAAATAGAAACTTGATGACGAAATATATTTCAAAAGTTGAGGAAGAATTAACTATTACAAAGAATTTTATCAGAGGATTTTCATCTAATGATTTTAGCAATCAATCTCAGATAAATTCGTTGCAGAAACTCATGGATTTAAATAGTTATCTTAATAATGCAAAAGAAGAATACACTGTGTTAACTATTAAACGTCCAACAGTTCCAATAAGAACCAGCCCTCCTAGATTGTCAATTTTAATGTCTGTGTCTTTAGTATTAGGTTTAATAATTGGATCATTTTATGTTTTAATTTTACAATCTTTTAGACAGCATAAAGATGAAGAAAATAAAATATAAATTTTACAACTATATTAGCTATAATTTTTAACTATTATAATATTTTTTTTATATTTTTGGCCGCTTGTCGAATTCTTTGTTCGTTTTCAACTAAACCAACTCTTACAAAACCTTCTCCAAATTCACCAAAAGCTATACCAGGAGATACTGCAACATCGGCTTTAAGCATTAATTCTTTTGCAAATTCCAGAGATCCTCTATCTTTATATTTATCAGGTATTGGGGCCCAAGCAAACATACTCGCTTTTGGGCTAGGTATGTTCCATCCAGAGCGTGCCATAGAATCAATTAAAACATCTCTTCTTTTTTGATAAGTGTTTCTTATATCTCGTACACAATCTTGAGGTCCATTCAATGCGGCAGCTGCAGCAACTTGGACAGGAGTAAAAGCCCCATAATCTAAATACGACTTAATCCTGGTTAGTGCGTTAATAAGACTTCTATTTCCAACGGCAAAACCTATTCTCCATCCTGCCATTGCGTACGTCTTAGACATTGAAGTAAATTCTACTGCCACTTCTTTTGCTCTTGGTATTTGAAGGATTGAAGGAGGTGGAGAACTATCATAATATATTTCTGCATATGCAAGATCAGATAATATATATACATTATATTTAAGAGCAATTTTAACCACTTCTTCGTAAAATTCTAATGAAACGACTTGTGCAGTTGGATTTGAGGGAAAGGACACAATAACAGCTACTGGAGCAGGTATACTTTCAATAATAGACCTTTCTAATCGTTCTAAATATAAATCAGGATTAAAAATTCCATCATCCATGGCTGGCAAATGACGTAATGAAGCACCTGCAATAATAAACCCATAAGGATGAATGGGATATGAAGGGTTCGGAGATAGTATTATATCCCCAGGTGATGTTATTGCCTGCGCTAAATTAGCTAGGCCTTCTTTCGAACCCAAAGTAACTATTACTTCATTTTCAGGATCTAAATTAACATTAAATCGTCTTTTATAGTAAGCAGCCTGAGCTTTTCTAAGCCCGTTGATACCTTTACTTGTAGAATATCTTCCAGTGCCAGGTTTTTCTACAGTTTCTTTTAATTTTTGTCTGATATGCTCTGGTGTTGGCATATCTGGATTTCCCATTCCAAAGTCAATTATGTCTTTACCCATAGACCTAAGTTTAGCTTTAAGATTATTTACTTCAGCAAAGACATATGGCGGTAATCTTTTAATCCTATCAAATTCGTTTCGCATAAAATTCTTTTATATGTTCCTATAATTATATTTAAAAATTACTTATTTCGGCTATAAAATTGATATAATTAATATTATATTGATATGTAATATGTTTATTTGAAGGTATCAATGCGTTTTTTAAGTAAAATTATTTTTTTAATCTCAGGAATAACTGTTATCGGGTTAATGCTATGGTTTGGTATGCCGAACATTCAGCAAGCTCTAAAACCTATCGAAGTAATTTCTGTTACAATTACTTTAAATAATAAATGCTCAGTAGATGATGATAGTTTTGTAGTTGCAGTTCCAGGTACAGACATAATTTTCCCATTTAAAAAAGGGGTAGCAAGGTATAGATTAAAATCAGATAGAAAGGTACAACTCATATCTAATCCAAAATATAAATCGGTACGCTACATAGGCATCCACGTTCCTGTAGAAAAAAAAATGATTTTAGAAGCTGATTGTTCCACATCACCAAGATTAAAAGGAATTTTTGGTTCAATGAAAAATCAATTTAAAAATTAAGGGTGTTTTTAATGAAAAGTTCAAAAATAAATTTACCAAGTGATCCTCTCTCCGGAATATCAATAAGAGATTTAGGTAAAAAGTTTAGAAATGGTTTAGTAAGCTGCAAAGAAGTTACATCTATATATTATGAAAGAATAAAAATTTTAAATCCATACCTTCACGCATATATTTATACAGATGAAAAAAAAGGGCTAACGTGGGCAGATGGAATAGACAAACTATTTTCTTGTGGTGTTGATTTGGGCCCCCTAATGGGTATTCCTGTTGCAATTAAAGATATTTGTTCAGTAAATGAAATGCCAACAACTAATGGTTCACAAATAAAAAGTGATGATATAACGGGACCAGAAGGCAATTTAGTTAAAAGGTTGAAATCTCTTGGTTGTGTAATTTTAGGTAAAACACATACTGTTGAATTTGCTTTAGGCGCGACTGGGCTAAATAAATATAAAGGCACCCCTAAAAATCCATGGGATAAAATAATACATAGGATGCCAGGAGGATCAAGTAGCGGCTCTGCTGTAGCTGTTGCTTCTGGTCTTGCTGCTTTCGCCATTGGCACAGACACTGGAGGTTCAGTTAGAATTCCTGCTTCACTTAATGGTATAGTTGGATTAAAAACAACAAAAAATAGGTGGCCAACCGATGGTATTTTTCCATTATCTCCTACTTTAGACACACCTGGACCCATAGCAAGAAATGTTAAAGATACAAAATTAATTTTTAATACTTATAATGGTATAACTATAGATCAAAAACCCATAAAGCTTGATGGTATGACTTTTGGAAAACTGAAAGAACCCTTTACATCAAATTTGGATCCAGAAGTTGCAGAAGCATACGAAATTATTTGTGATAAATTAGTAAATTTAGGTGCAACTATTGAAGACGTTATAATTTCTGAGGCAAATGAAAAAGCAACTTTGTTTCCTGCAATTGTTGGATCAGAAATTATTAGTGCTTTTGGAATAGATAGGTTTAATAAAAATGTTGAAAAAATGGATCCAGTAACTGGAAACAGGGCCAAGTTAGGTCTTAAAGTATCATCATTTGAATACATTAAGGCAAAAAATAGAGTCTCAGAATTAGAAAACATTATTGGAAAATATTTTACAAAATATGATGCTCTTATCTCACCTACAACTGTAATGCAGGCCCTTGAAGTTGACAAATCAACAATAGGTGGAGAACTCCACGAAAGAAGCCTTCTTGCATCGGCGAACACACAACCTGTAAATATTTTTGGATTATGTGGAATTTCTTTTCCCATTCATAATTTATTGAATAATAAAAATAGCAAAACATTACCAATTGGTTTACAAATCATATGTGGTAAAAACGAAGATGAGAAAGCAGTTGAAATTGCTCTAGCTTTAGAAAATTATCTGGGAGAGCCTCAACTTCCTGACGTCAGCAAGTTTTTATAATTTTAGATTTATAAAGAATAACTCAAATATAAAAAAATAACTTTTTTATCTTGAAATTTATAATTTAAAAAATTAATTAATATTCAAGTATTAATGAGACATCGCTCTTAAAAGGTAAATAATTTGTCCGATAAACTTATAAACGCAACTAACTTAAAAAAATCTTTTGATCAATTTATTGCAGTAGATAATATTGATTTGTCAGTATCAAGAGGTGAGGTGGTTGGCTTTCTTGGTCCAAATGGTGCAGGAAAGTCTACAACAATGAAGATGCTAACTGGTTTTTTAGAACCAGATAATGGTGAGATTTTTATTAACAATATTAATCTTAAATCTGATCCATTAAAAGCAAAAGAATACATAGGGTACCTACCTGAAGGTGCTCCATCATATTCAGATATGATAGTTGAAGACTTTTTGTCATTTATTGGAAAAATGAGAGGGTTGAATAATAATTCTCTAAGCAATCGCTTAGAAGAAATGGCTAATAAAATTAACTTAAAAGAAATGTGGAACAGACCTATAGAGACGCTTTCTAAGGGTTTTAAAAGAAGGGTTGGTATTGCACAAGCATTAATACATGATCCTGATATATTGATATTAGATGAACCAACTGATGGCTTAGATCCTAACCAAAAACACGAAATGAGAAACCTCATAAAAAGAATATCTACTAATAAAGCTATTGTTATTTCAACACATATCTTAGAAGAGGTTGAGGCAGTATGTTCACGGGCTGTAATTATTGCAAATGGAAAGTTACTTGCAAATGACACTCCTAAAAATTTAGAAAATAAATTTTTAAACAAAAATACTGTATCTATTAAAGTATCTAATAAAATTAATAATGTTATCTCTAAAGAAATAAAATCATTATTAAAATATGATGACGTCAAAATTCAAAAAACAGACATTTCAACTCATACAATTTTAGTTAGTGATAACCAGAAAAATCCAAATCTTAATACAGTTTTAAAACAGATAAACAAACTCAAGCTTGATGTAATTGAGGCAAATTTTCAAAAGGTAAGTCTTGAAGAAATCTTTAGAACAATAACCTCAGACAACAATTCAAAATAATTGGTAAAAACCCATGAATAACTACTTAAACAAAACATATATAATCTTAGATAGAGAATTAAAGGGATATTTTAGAACTCCGTTAGCATCAATTTTTTTGCTTGTCTTTTTAGCTTTATCTTCAGGTATGACATTCTTTTTGGGAAGGTTTTTTGAGAGAGATCAGGCTGATTTAACGGCATTTTTTTCATGGCATCCTTGGCTATTCCTTGTTTTGATGCCAGCTATCGGTATGAGATTATGGGCTGAAGAAAGAAGGTCAGGTACAATTGAGTTGTTAATAACTTTACCTGTCACTAATACACAGTTGGTCGTTGGTAAATTTTTAGCAAGTTGGATTTTTACTCTGATTGCCCTTATTCTAACAATGCCTATTTGGATAACAGTCAATTATTTGGGTGAACCAGATAATCATGTTATTTTAATATCCTACTTTGGTAGCTGGTTAATGGCAGGAGCTTTTTTAGCTCTTACTTCTTGCCTGTCGGCACTAACCAAAAATCAAGTAATAGCATTTATAATATCATCCATTAGTGGTTTTGTACTTATAATGGCTGGCTTTAATCTAGTTTTATCAGCTGTAAGGTCATGGTCACCAAATTGGATTACAGAAACAATTAGCTCAATGTCGTTTTTATCACATTTTAGTAGGATACAAATGGGTGTTTTTGATTTAAGTACTCTGGTCTTCTTTATTTCAATGATAATTTTATGTCTTTGGATAAACGTACAGCTCGTTCAAGTTAAAAAAGCAGATTGAGGTTAAAATGGACTTTTTAAATAAGATAAGACCTAAAAATCTTGTTAAATTATCAATATTATTTTCTGTAATTATATTTCTTTGTGTAAATATAATTACGAACAATGTCTTTAATTCATTAAGGATAGACTTCACAGAAAAAAAACTTTACTCCTTATCTAATAGCACAACTGATCTCCTTAAAAATTTGACTGAGCCAATACATGTGAGGCTTTTTGTATCAGGAAATTTGGTTAAAGAAGTACCTCAGCTTTCCACATATGCAAACAGAGTTGAGGCTATACTGAAAGCTTACAGCGATATATCTAATGGAAAAATAACATTAGAAGTGATTGATCCAAAACCTTTCTCAGATGAAGAAGATAGAGCTGTTGGAATGGGTATAAACTCATTTTCTGCAACAGAAATGTCAGATGCATTATATTTTGGACTGGCAGCTACAAATTCAACTACAGGGCAAAAAAATATACCTATTTTTTCTCCAGAAAGAGAAACTTTCCTTGAATATGATCTTTCAAGTTTAATTTCAGAATTAAGCCAGATTCAAAAACCAGTAATAAGTATTCTTGATAACCTTGGACTAATGGCAGACAGTAGAATTGGAAAACCAGAACAACAAATTTTAAAACAAATGAACGAAATGTTTAAAGTTGAAATGGTTAGTGAAAACGATAATAAGCTTAATAAAAACACAAAAGTTCTTATGATTATTCATCCAAAGTTTTTATCGGATGAAACGTTATATATGATAGATCAGTGGGTTCTTAAGGGAGGATCAACTTTAATATTTTTAGACCCTTATGCTGAAACAGAGATTAGCAGACAACCGGGCATGCCACCAATGAACCCAAGATCAAATCTAAAAAAATTATTAGATACATGGGGAATAAAATTTGATAATAAAAAAACTGTCTTAGACTCAGAATTTGGTTTCAGGATCACCAGGAACATTGATGGTCGCGATATACAAGTTACCAACTACCCTTGGTTAAATATTAGGGGAGATGGCTTGAATAAAAACGAAGGTTCATTATCAAATTTAAGCACAATTGTTATGACTACCGCTGGCTCATTAGAAAAAGCCAAAAAAGACACAGTTCTTGAACCAATTATTACCACTAGTAGAAAATCTGGTTTAGGTGATGCACAAAAAGCAGGAGATCCTAAAAATGACCCAAGAGATTTTTTATCAAGCATAAAGTCTGATAACGACAATTTAATTTTAGCAGGATGGATAAAAACAAATCTCAAATCATCATTTAGTAAAAAAGATGGACAACTTTTAAAATCCCAAAATAAATCAAACATCCTTTTAGTTTCTGACGCTGATATGTTGATGGATCGAAATTGGTTAACGCAACGAGGCGCTTTTGCTAACAATGGAGACTTTGTTTTAAATGTAGTTGAACAAATGGTTGGTGGTAATGCCTTATCTGATCTTAGAGGTAAGAGCACATCATGGCGTCCATTTGATAAAATAATTGAATTAGAAAAAATTGCTGAAGAAAAATTTCTTTTAGAAGAACAAAGACTAGCTAAACAATTAAAAGAAATGGAAAATAAAATTAGAAATTTAACACAAAATAATGACAACAACTCAGATGTCTTGTCTCCTGAAACTATTGAGGCGATTGATGGTTTTAAAGCAGAAATGATGTCAACAAGATCACAGTTAAGGAGTGTTAAATTTGATCTTAGAAGAGATGTTGAAAATTTAAAACGATGGGTTATAGCTTTAAACGTAGCAATAATTCCCATAATTTTTGCAGGCCTGGCATTAATTATATCTTTAAGAAGAAAAAAATTATTCTACTAAAATAAATTTTGGATAAATAATGACTAAAAAAAGATTTTTAAACATATCAATAACAACTGCAGCACTAGTTGTTTTAGCAATTATTTCAATAAACCTTAATACAAGTAATTATGGTTTTGAAAATAGAGGTAAGTTGTTTTTAGATAACTTCACCAAAAATGTTAATGATATTACAACAATATCAATTAATTCTTTTGAAAATAATATTAATTTAGTTAAACAAAATAATAGTTATATATCAGAGTCAGGCTATCCACTTAAAAAAGGATTGTGGGAAAATTTGATTACAAGTTTATCTTTGTTAAGAATTGAAGAGTTGAAAACAAATGACCCATCTAGGCACCCACAACTAAATCTGCTTCTTCCTGAACAAAATAAAAGTAAAGATGAGGACGAAGGTTATGGAACAAAAATCACATTAAAGAAAGAAGACGGAACTATTTTTTCTTCAATACTATTTGGGATGGTAGATAGAAGTGTTGGTGGAATAAGTGGAGGTCAGTTTGCTAGATTTCCAAATGAAGATCAGACATACCTTATTAAAGGTGCAATTAGGATGCCTACAACAAAATCTGATTGGTTTGAAAGTTTGCTTTTATCTATTAAAAAGGATGATGTTCAAAAAATTAACTTAAGTAATAAAAATGGAATAATTGAAATTCAATCCAAAGGCGATAAATTGAGTCTGACGATGCCAAAATCTGTAAAGTTTAAAATTGACGATACACAACTAAGTGATGCAAGAGATGTAATTAATAGCTTTTATTTTTATGATGTCAAAAAATCCACGCAAAAATATTCAAAAAATTTACCCAGGTTGTCGTATGAAGTTAAAGACGGATTAATATTAACAATATCCTCTGTTAACCCTGACGATGGGGGAGAAAGTTGGGTAATTATTAATGCAAAGTCTAATGACAAGAAATCAGAAAAAATTGCTCAAGAAATAACAAAAAAAACTAAAGGCTATGAATTTTTAGCCAACATAATTACCAGCGATATTTTAAGATGGAACCTTAAAGATCTTGCGGCAAAAGATAAAAAATCTTAATAAGACCTCGGCATTCCTAAAACATGCTCAGCTAAATAAGATAAAATTAAATTGGTTGATATTGGAGCCACTTGATACAACCTAGCCTCTCTAAACTTTCTCTCTACGTCATATTCCTCTGCAAATCCAAATCCCCCATGAGTTTGAACGCATGCTTCTGCTGCTGCCCATGACGCATCCGCTGCAAGTAATTTGGCTGTATTAGCCTCTTCTCCTATGGGCTTCCCGGCTTCATAAAGCCTTGCTGCGTGGTATACCATTAATTCAGCTGCTTTCATTTGCGCATATGCCCTTGCTATTGGGAATTGAATACCTTGATTCTGACCAATTGCTCTTCCGAAAATATTTCTATCATTAGCATAATTTGTGGATTTTTTAGTAAACCATTTAGCATCCCCTATGCACTCTGCAGCTATGAGTATTCTTTCTGCATTCATGCCAGATAAAATATATCTAAAACCTTTATTTTCTTCGCCAACAAGGTTCGAGGCTGGTATTTTTAAATTATCAAAAAATACTTCAGTTGTAGAATGGTTCATCATTGTTCGTATTGGTCTAATTGTAAGCCCATTACCTTTTGCTTTTCTCATATCTAAGAGAAAAACAGAAAGACCTTCCGTTTTCTTTTTAACTTCATTTAAGGGTGTTGTCCTTGCTAAGAGCAACATTAAATCTGAATGTTCTGCTCTACTTGTCCAAATTTTTTGACCGTTAATTACAAAATCATCACCATCACGAACTGCTACTGTACGCAAACTTGTTGTATCTGTGCCACTTGTTGGTTCTGTTACACCAAACGCTTGTAATCTTAAAGATCCGTCAGCTATTTTTGGTAAATATTCTTGTTTTTGTTCAGGAGAGCCATGTCTAAGAACGGTTCCCATAGTATACATTTGCGCATGACATGCTGCGGCATTGCATCCTTGATGATGAATTTCTTCTAAAATAACCGAGGCAGCTACCATTCCTAAACCAACACCTCCATATTCTTCTGGTATAAGGGCTCCTAAAAAACCAGCATCAGTTAATGCTTTGACAAATTCTGTTGGATAAGCTTGTTCTCTATCAAGTTTTCGCCAATATTCTCCTTGAAAATCTCCACATAGTTTAGCTACAGAGTCTCTAACCTCTGTTATCATTTCATCATTAGAAACAGAATTTTCTACTTGAATGGTGGTGTCTGGCATATTGGTCCTCATTTGCACATGAATTTGAATTATATATATATAAATTTATTTATATATTACTAGCTTATTTATATTAATTAATATTAATTTAAATAACTAAAAATTGATAATCAATAAATACTTTGGAGATTAAAATGAAGTTAGAATTCCACCACATTAACTTTGTATCTAAAGATGTAGACAAAATGAATGATTTTTATAAAAACATTTTATGTATGGATAGCATTCCTATTGAAAACTTTCCCAGAACAGAAGAAACAGCTGATAGTGGATATAGTGGAAAAATAAATTTTGTTACTGAGGGTAAAATAGAAATGCATTTAGCTGAAAGAGACTTAAATGTTGCTTTTAAAAATAGCCAAACAATTAATCCTGTTGATCAAGGGCATATAGCATTTAGAACAAATGATATTAAGTCATTTCTAAAAAAATTAAGGGATAATAATATACCATTTTCAGACTACGGAACTACTTTTGCTAGAGAATGGCACCAAGTTTTCTTTCAAGATCCAGAGGGTAATGTCATTGAAGTCCATCAAAAAATTTCATAACAACTTAAATGATTAAAGAATGTTTTAAAAATCGAGACTTTAGAGTTCTTTGGGGTGCCGGTGGAATGACGGGCATTGCAAGAGCAATGGAGTTTTTAGCACTAAGTTTATACGCCCTGCAAGAGCTAGGACTTCCATATTTAGTTACGATAATTTTTGCAGCAAGAATGTTACCTATGAGCCTCTTAGGAATAATAATAGGTACTATCTCAGAAAGAATATCACCATTGTTATTAATTAAAATTATTTATTCTTTATCTAATATTTTCACTGCGACAAGCGTAATATTAGTCATTACAAATAATTTTAATGTTTATTTTGCATTTATTCTTGCATTTATAAATGGAATTACTTGGGTTGTAGATCTTGCTGTTAGAAGACGTGTATTAGCAGAGAATATTAAAAAAAATCTTTTAAGTTCTTCTCTTGCAATGGAAACTCTTTCTAACAACGCAACACGGTTAATTGGACCTCTTTGTGCTGGATCTTTATATGCTTTTGTGGGTTTATCAGGTATTTTTTGTCTTCAATTATTGATGTATATTTTTGCGCTCGGATTAATATTTAGGTTTAAAGATAACACAAATAATAAAAAGTCTTTAACCTCTTCAAACAAAATAGTTTCAAACATCAAAGAGCATTGGGCACATGGACTTTTAGGTGAAATCTTAAAAACTAGTAAAAATGCTTATAGTTTAATTAGTTTAAGGTTTGTATTAATAACCACCCTAATTTTTAATGTTTTTGGTTTTCCATTAGTTTCGTTAATACCTGTATTAGGAAGAGAAAAGCTAATGTTATCTGAATTTAATATTGGCATTCTGGCATCATCAGAAGGTTTAGGAGCACTTATAGGTGCCTTACTCATTGGAAATATTTCACCTCAAAAATTTCTTTCTTTAATTTTTATTACTGGTGTGGGAGGTTTCTTTTTTGGTATGTATTTGTTTTCTTATTCACCTAACTTATTAATAGCTTTTATAAGTTTAACTTGTGGAGGGATCTTTCTTTCAGGGTTCAGCACAATGCAAGGCGCATTAGTATACCAGGCCTCAACAACTTCTAGGGGTAATAACTTTGGTATATTAGTAACTTGTATTGGAACAGCCCCACTTGGATTGATTAACTTGTCGTGGATAATAACACTAATCCCAGTTGACCAAACCCTTCGAATAAACGTGTATCTTGGTTTAATATGTCTTATTGTAACTGGCTTTTATTTTTTAATTAGGAAAAGCTAAATTATTCAATTAGTTAGGTATGGCCTTTAATAAAAATTGGTTCATTATCTTACTAAATTGTGCAGGGTCAGCTGGCATCTTACCTTCCATTAGCCTTGCTTGTTCAAATAAAAGCGTTCCAGCATCACTTACTAAATCATTACTTTCTTTTTTACTTAGAAGGGATTTCATATTTTTGATTAAAGAATGATCTCCATTAATTTCTAATATTCTCGGGGCTCCTTTATAGTTGGAGTCTCTTTGAGCCATTAATTGTTCCATGGCTATATCCATATCACCCTCGTCTGCTACTAGACATACCGGACTATCTGTCAATTTAGAGGATAACCTAATGTCTTTGACTTGATCTCCCAAAACAACTTTTAGTTGAGCGATTAAATCTACATACTCTTTGTCTTGTTTATCTTTATCATTATTAGACTTATTTTTTTTATCTTTATTTTTTGAGTCTAATTCATCTAAATTTATTTTACCTTGAGTGATTGATGTAAATTTCTTTTCTTTAAATGATCCAACCATTGGCAACCAAAATTGATCTATTGCATCTGTCATTATTAGCACTGGTATGTTTTTTGATTTAAAACCTTCTAAATGTGGACTAGCTAAGGCTTGAGCGCTTGTTTCAGCTGAAATGTAATAAATTTCTTTTTGCGTATCAGGCATTTTTTCTAAATATTGTGATAGAGATATTGGATCTTCACTTTCATTAGTCGAAAACCTACATAAATCTAACAATACTTCTTTTCTTTCTGCATCCTCATATAGACCTTCTTTAAGAACGGCTCCATATTCTTTCCAGAAGTTCTTGTAACCATCCAAATCTTTTTCACTAACTTTTTTAAGCTCTCTTAAAATTTTACCAACTAAAGATTTGCTTATTTTTGCAACAGCAGGATTATTTTGAAGCATTTCTCTACTAACATTCAAATCTATGTCTTGTGTATCAACAAGTCCTTTTATAAACCTTAGATAACTAGGTATCAATGCATCGCATTTATCAGTTATGAAAACTCTGTTAATATATAATTTTAAAGATGATTTTCTATCAGGATTAAATAAATCAAAAGGTCTAGTAGATGGTATACAAATAAGATTAGTATAACTAATTGTTCCTTCTGTGTTATTATGCATTGTTAAGAGTGGCTTTCCATATCCCGCACCAATATGAGAGAAAAATTCTTGATATTGTTCATCTTTAATTTCTTTAGCAGGACGAGTCCAAAGGGCAGAAGCTTCATTTAATGTTTTAATTTCAGTGTCTTTTTTATCTTTCTGGCTTAATTTTACAGGATAAGAAATATGATCCGAATACTTCCTTACAATAAATTGAAGTCTAGTTTCTTCCAGAAACTCTTTTGCATCTTTTTTAAGTTTTAATAAAATAGAAGTTCCAAAATTATCTTTTTCAGCCTTAACTAAATTAAAACCAGTTTTACCATCTGAAGACCACTTCCAAGCTTGGCTGTCACCTGCTTTCTTAGATATTACTTCAACGTCGTCAGCTACCATAAATGAAGCATAAAAACCTACACCAAATTGACCAATCATTGACATGTCAGTTTTTTTATCTTTATTGCTTTTTGAAATTTGTTCTAAAAAAGCTTTTGTTCCTGACCTTGCTATTGTTCCTAATGATGACTTAAGGTCTTCCTCATTCATACCTATACCATTATCAGAAATAGTTAGAGTTTTTTCTTTATTATCAACTTCTATTATTACCTCTGGGGTTTCTGATGAATTAGCAATATTTTTATCTGTTAAACCAAGATATTTTCTTTTATCTATCGCATCTGAAGCGTTTGAAATCAATTCACGTAAAAATATTTCTCTTTCTGAGTACAATGAATTGATGACTATATCTAGAATTTTCCCAGTATCAGCTTCAAATTTGTTGTTCATATTAGTCATAGAAATTACCTTAATTTTGTTGATTTATATTGTAAATTGGTAATTAAAACTAGTTTTTCAAGTGTAAAATTTATATTTTTGACTTTATTAAAAGTCTTTAAATTTACTTATATAAATATTCGTAAATAAGTTTAAAATACTATTCTGGATTTATGTTATTATTGAGAATAATCAGAGTTTTCTTGATCAAGAATAAGTTTTATTTCTCTCAAAAAAGCAGTTCCAGCAGGATTAGGATTTTCTTCATTTTCTAATTCCTGAGCAGTTTTCTCAGCAATAACATCGTCTAATATGCTTAGTGTTTTTCCAGTTTGAAGAGCTAGCACATATATTTTAGCTGCTCTTTCAAAATAAAATAGTCTATTGAAAGTTTCAGCAACATTTTGCCCAAATATTAATATTCCGTGATTGCCCATTATAAAAGTATGTTTTTTTGGATCAGAGAGTAAATCTGCACACCTTTTACCTTCCTCTTCAAATGCCAAGCCCCCATAATTTTTATCTACTACCTGTCTGTTGAAAAACATAGATGCAACTTGATTTATTGGAGGTAAGATACATTCATCAATAGAAGCTAAAGTCGTTGCATAAACTGAGTGAACATGCATTATGCATTTTGCGTGTGGACATAATTTATGAATAGCTCCATGTAATCCCCATGCTGTTGCATCTGGTGGATTATCTCTTGAAAGAACTGACTTATCATCAACATTTAGTAAAAGTAAATCAGAAGCCTTTATCCTTGAAAAATGCCACATATTTGGATTCATTAAAAATTGAGTGCCTTCTGGATTTACTGCAAGACTGAAATGATTAGCTACTGCTTCATGCAAATTATTTCTTTCTGCCCATCTAAATGCAGCGGCCAAGTCTTTTCGTTCTTCAAGATAATTATCATTCGATAAATGATTTTCTGTTAGTTTTATTTCGTCCATTATATAACACCGTAAAATTTTAATTCTCTCATATTGTATTTGAAAAAGTCAAATAGTATAAACAAAACTAAATGAAGGAATATATATGGGATATTTTTATCTTTTAATTGCAATTATTGGCGAAGTAATTGGCACCACTCATCTTAAGAGTACCAATAATTTCACAGAGTTATTACCTACCACCTATGTTGTATTAGGTTTTGCAACAGCTTTTTATTTTATGATGCTTGCTATGAAAACCATTCCTATTGCTATAGCATATTCAATTTGGGCAGCTATTGGAATTTCTGCAATAACAATTTTAGGCGCATTGAAATATAAAGAAATACCTGATTTATTAGCTATTTTAGGTCTAGGACTTATTATCCTTGGGGTAATATTATTGGTTTTTTACAGTAAAATGGGCGCAAATTAAAAATGTATTGCTTTTGAGTAGGTTGCTAAAGCCGCTTCTTTGATTGCCTCATTTACCGTAGGATGACCATGACAAATTCTAGCTACATCCTCAGATGAAGCACCAAATCCCATTGCAATAGATAACTCGTGTATTACAGTTCCTGCCTCGTGCCCAATCATGTGAGCCCCTAGTATCTTATCCGTAGATTTATCTGATAGGATTTTTACCATACCATCCGTATGGCTAATAGCCTTAGCCCTACTATTAGCCATTAGAGGAAATGTTCCTTTGTTGTAAGCAATGCCTTCTGCTTTCAATTCTTCTTCTGTTTTGCCAATAACAGCCACTTCAGGTGAAGTATATATGATACCTGGTACAAGATTGTAATCAACGTGACCTGCTTCCCCATTTATTATCTCTACAGCTGCCACACCATCTTCTTCAGCTTTATGAGCTAACATTGGTCCCTTAATCACATCACCAATTGCATAAATATTTGATATTGAAGTTTGAAAATTTTCATTTGTTTCTATGAAACCATGCTTGTCTATTTTCAAACTTAATTTTTCTAAACCCAATCCATTAGTATTTGGTTTTCTTCCAACAGATACCAACGCAACGTCTGCTTCTAATTCATCATAGGCGTTATTATTAATATCTTTAACGGATAGCAATACTTTGTCATTAATGATTTTTACTTTTTCTACCGAATGAGCTAATTTAAATTTTACACCTTGTTTTTGAAGTATTTTCATAAAATTGTTGGCTATTTCATCATCTATACCTGGTAAAATTCTAGGAAGATATTCTACTACCTCGACTTCCGCACCAAGTCTTCTCCAGACAGTACCCATTTCAAGTCCAATTATTCCAGCACCAATGACTATCATCTTCTCCGGAACCTTATCCAATTCTAAAGCGCCAGTTGATGTTACAATTTTTTTCTCATCTACATTTATATTTGGAAGATTTGAAGATTCAGATCCTGTGGCAATAATAATTTTATCTGCATTAATTATTTCAGCTTTTTCATTATTCATAATTTCAATTTCATTGGGAGATAAAATTTTTGCAGCACCAATATATTTAGTAACTTTATTTTTTTTAAACAGGAAATCTATCCCTTTTGTTAGCTCATCTACTATACCCAATTTCTTTTTAAGTAATTTTGGTAAGTCAAGGCTTACTTCCTTGTATCTAATACCCCATTCTTCATTACCATTAGATTTGATGGAATTTTCATATTGTTCTGAAGCATATAATAATGCTTTAGATGGAATACATCCAACATTCAAACATGTTCCACCTAGAGTTTTTCGTTTTTCAACACAGGCAACTCTCATACCTTTTTGAGCAGCGACAATAGCAGCAACATAACCTCCAGGGCCTGCGCCAATAACAACAAGATCAAATTTTTTATCAGACATTAAACACCTTCAACTTAAAAAACTATGCACCTACTACAAGACGTCTAGGATCTTCTATTATTTCTTTGATCCTAACTAAAAAAGAAACTGCTTCACGGCCATCAATTATTCTATGATCATATGAAAGCGCGAGATACATCATTGGTCTAATCTCAATATTATCACCTATTGCAACTGGTCTTTTTTGAATTTTGTGCATCCCTAAAATACCGGATTGAGGTGGATTTAAAATTGGTGAAGACATCAATGATCCATAAACACCCCCATTTGAGATAGTAAAAGTTCCACCTGCCATGTCAGACATTGCTAAATTACCTTCTTTTGCTCTTTTTCCAAATTCAGCAATTGTTGCTTCAGTTTCACCAAAAGACATTTTATCTGCATTTTTTAGAACAGGAACAACTAAACCCTGGGATGTTCCGACAGCTACACCTATATTATAATAATTCTTATAAATAATATCATTACCGTCTATTTCAGCATTCACAGCTGGAAATTCACTCAAAGCGTCTATTGATGCTTTAACAAAAAAGCTCATATAACCAAGTCTTACACCATTCTTCTTTTCAAAACTTTCTTGATAATTCTTACGCATTTCCATTAGTGCTGACATGTCAACTTCATTGTAAGTTGTTAACATCGCTGCAGTATTCTGAGCTTCTTTTAATCTCCTTGCTATAGCTTGACGAAGACGAGACATAGGAACTCTCTCTTCAAGATTAACATTATCTTCATTTCGAATGTTTTCTGTTACTTGATTATTAGATTTAACTTCAAGTTTATTTGTAATTGGTTTTTCTTTTTCTTCATCTTTAACTTCTACTTCTTCAGAAACTTCTTCCTTTTTGTCTTGTTTTTCTCCAGCAATTATTGTCCCTAATAAAGCTCCAACTTCAACTGTGTCTCCCTCAGAAACAACAGTATTTTCTAATATCCCCGTGATAGAAGCAGGAACTTCTAAGGTAACCTTATCTGTTTCTAATTCTACAATTGGATCGTCAACTTCAACATAGTCGCCTTTTTTCTTTATCCATTTGGAAACAGTCGCCTCTACAACAGATTCTCCTAACACTGGTACTATAACATCCATACCATTTTCCTTTCCTTTAAGAATATTTTTCTGGGACTTAGAAGTTTCTTCTTCTATTTTATTATTTTTAATTAAGTTTAAGTGAAGAAGAACATCCCCTTTTGTTACTCTTCCATCAACACCCGTACCAACCACAGTATTTATATCTATTTTTTTTTCTTTTATAAGCTTTGCGGCAGATGGCATTGCAAGCTTTTGAATAATTTTATTTTTATTATTCATTAAATCATCTACTCTGCTGCATGTCTGCTAGCTTTCTTTGTGGTTAATTCTAGAGCATCATTTACTAAATCATTTTGCTCTTTGTTGTGTCTAGAAAAAGAACCCGTTGCTGGAGAAGCGGCTTCTAATCTACCTGCGTAAGTTGGTCTTGTTAACTTAGCTTTAATATCAACTAACACTTGCTCTATTCTTCTATCAACAAAAAACCATGCACCCATGTTCTTTGGCTCTTCCTGACACCAAACGATTTCAGCATTTGGGGTTTTTGATAACATTTCTTTTAATGTTTTCGAAGGAAAAGGATATATTTGTTCAAGTCTAAGTATTCGAATATTATTAATTTTTCTTTTTTCTCTTTCTTCCAATAAATTATAAAATACTTTACCTGAACAAATTACTACTCTTTTTATTTCACTATCCTTAAGATTTACATTTGGATCTCTAATGACTCTTCTAAAAGCAGTTTTTTCTGCCATATCTGACAGACTAGATACGCACATTTTATGTCTAAGTAAACTCTTAGGTGTCATAATTATCAGAGGTTTTCGAAAATCTCGTTTAAGTTGCCTTCGCAACGCATGAAAATAGTTTGCAGGTGTACTGCAATTCAACACCTGCATATTATCTTCACCACATAGCTGTAAATATCTTTCTAATCTGGCTGATGAGTGCTCTGGTCCTTGACCTTCATAACCATGTGGCAAAAGCATAACCAGGCCTGACATTCTTAACCATTTTGCCTCTCCACTTGAAATAAATTGGTCAACTATGACTTGAGCACCGTTGGCAAAGTCTCCAAATTGTGCCTCCCACATAACTAAAGCTGTCGGTTCAGTCAAAGAATAACCATATTCAAACCCAAGTACAGAAGCTTCAGACAATGGTGAATCAATTACTTCAAATGTTTCTTGTTTATCTTTTATATTATTTAAGGGAATGTATCTATTTTCAGAAATTTGGTCTATGAAAACAGAATGTCTTTGAGAAAAAGTTCCTCTACCACTGTCCTGACCAGACAATCTTACTGGATGACCCTCTAAAAGCAACGAGCCAAACGCAAGGTGCTCTGCAGTAGACCAGTCAATTCCTTCTCCACTTTCGATGGCTTTTTTTCGAGCATCAACAACTCTTGATAATTTTTTATTGATTTGAAAACCTTCAGGAACGGTGGTAATTGCCTTACCAACTTCTTTTAGCATTTTTGTTGAAACAGAAGTTTCACCTCTTCTTGCGTCACCATGCGCAGACCTTAGATTGGACCATTGTCCTTCTAACCAGTCAGCTTTATTTGGTTTGTAACTTGAGCCAGCTATAAATTCTTTTTCTAAAAACTTGTTGTGGTTATCAACTTCGTCCTTAGCTTCCTTTTGAGTTATTATTCCCTGATTAATTAGCTTTTGAGCATAAATTTTACTAATGCTATCATGAGAACCTATTGTGTTATACATTACTGGTTGAGTAAATGCCGGCTCATCACCTTCATTATGACCATAACGTCGATAACTTATGATATCTAGCACTACGTCACATGCAAATTTTTGCCTGAATTCAGTTGCAATTCTGGAGGCATGAACCACAGCCTCTGGGTCGTCTCCATTGATATGAATAATAGGAGCCATTACCATTTTAGCGACGTCAGTACAATAAGGACTAGAGCGAGAGTAATTTGGGCTGGTAGTGAAACCAATTTGATTATTGACCACTATATGTATTGTTCCGCCAGTCCTGTAACCTCTAAGACCTGAGAAATCAAAAGTTTCAGCGACTATACCCTGACCTGCAAAAGCGGCATCACCGTGTAGAACAATTCCTAATACAGACAATCTATCATTCGTATCATTATGTTGGTTTTGTTTAGCTCTAACTCTACCTATTACAACTGGTGCAACAACCTCTAAATGTGAAGGATTAGCTTGCAAAGATAAGTGAACTGTCTTTCCATCAAACTCTCTGTCAGCTGAAGCTCCCATGTGGTACTTAACGTCTCCAGAACCTCCAGCATCTTCTGGATTTGCTTGGTTACCTAAAAATTCAGAAATAATTGCTCGAAAAGGTTTGTTTAAAATATTGTATAATAGGTTGAGCCTTCCTCTGTGAGCCATCGCTATGACAACTTCTTTCATTCCTAACTGACTACCGCGTTTCAATATTTGCTCTATTGCTGGCACCACTGATTCCGACCCATCTAGTCCAAATCTTTTAGTCCCAGCATATTTTTTATGAAGAAATTGTTCGAATGTTTCTGCTCCAACTAAACGTTCGTATATAGCCTTTTTACCCCTTTTGGTGAATTCTGTAGCATTGCGAATAGACTCAATTCTTTCTTGTATCCATCCTTTCTGAGCTGGATCTTGAACGTGCATAAATTCAATTCCTATGGAACCACAATAAGTTTCTTTGACTATTTCCATAATTTGTCTGAGCGTGGCTGACTCCATACCTAGGACGTAGTCTATAAATATAGGTCTATCCCAGTCATCATCAGTAAATCCATAAGTCTTTGGGTCTAGTTCTGGATGAATGGCCTGTTCTTGTAAATTGAGGGGATCTAATTTAGCTAAAAGATGTCCATTTATCCTATATGCTCTAATAAGCATAATAGCTCTTATAGAGTCAGTTGTTGCCGCTCTCAAATCTGTAGCAGATAAATTGCCTTTTCCTGCTATTCCTCGAGCAACTGCTTTTACACTCTCAACAGTATCAACAGCTCCAATGACCTTACTATTTTTTTTTGCCCAACTAGGTCCTTCATCTAATAATTTGTCGTCTGCGTTTGTTTTAAACCATAAGTCCCATTCCTTTGGAACTGAATTTGAGTTTTCTTTCCATTCTTTATACAAATCATTTATGAAGGTAGCATTGGCACCAGAAAGAAAGCTTTGGTCAGAGCTTTGGTCATTCATGGTTTTAATCCTTTTAAAGTGTAATATGCCTAAAATACAATAAACAAAAACTTAACAATTAAATCAAGTTATTTCCATTCTTCTATAGCTTTTACAACAGCTTCTCCCAAACCTGATGGAGATTCTGACATTATAAAACCACACTCACTCATGACTTTAACTTTTGCATCTGCACCTCCACTTCCACCGCTAACTATTGCACCGGCATGGCCCATTGTTCTTCCTGGGGGAGCAGTTTTTCCAGCAATAAAACCAGCAATTGGTTTTTTAATTTTATGATTTTTATAAAAATTTGCTGCTTCTTCTTCTGCATTTCCACCAATTTCACCAATCATTAATATTGCTTCTGTCTGTTCGTCATTTAGAAACATATCCAAACAATCTATAAAATTTGTTCCATTAATTGGATCACCACCAATGCCAATACACGTTGATTGACCTAAACCAGCAGCTGTGGTTTGTGCAACAGCTTCGTAAGTTAATGTACCAGACCTAGAAACAATTCCTATTTTACCGGGAGCATGAATATGGCCTGGCATAATTCCAATTTTACATTGATCAGGGGTGATTACACCTGGACAGTTAGGACCTATAAGTCTGGAGTTTGACTGTTTTAAAAACTGTTTAACTTTGATCATATCTTGGACAGGTATACCTTCTGTGATACAGATTATCAGAGGTACTTTAGATGCTATCGCCTCTAATATTGAATCAGCCGCAAAAGGGGGAGGGACATATATTACCGTTGCATCAGGATTAACTTCGTCAACACACTCTTGGACAGTATTAAAAACAGGAAGATTTAAATGTTTAGTACCACCCTTACCTGGCGTAACCCCTCCAACCATTTTAGTACCGTATGCAATCGCTTGTTCTGAATGAAAAGTTCCTTGACCTCCAGTAAATCCCTGGCAAATAACTTTTGTATCTTTGTTTATCAATACAGACATTTAGCTAATCTCCATTAACAGCACTGACAATTTTTATTGCCGCTTCATCTAAGTCATCCGCAGGTATAATTTGCAATCCAGAATCTCTAAGAATCTGTTTACCTTCTTCTACATTTGTGCCAGCCAATCTTACAACCAAAGGTTTA
>CACIRZ010000005.1 GCA_902589185.1 uncultured SAR116 cluster alpha proteobacterium | reverse complement strand
ATAAAAATCACAGCCCACATAAGAACGTCTGAATTAAGATCAGATGGTATCAAAGTTAAAGTCCATGTTCAAAAACTTATAGATAATATTTGGTCTGATACCGTTACAGATAATAATTTAGCTTCGAAGATAGAAAATAATATTTTAAATGAAGCAAGAAATTTACGAGTTAATGCTAATAAATAATTATTATTATGAAATATAACCCGTCTGTAATTGAAAAAAAATGGCAAAAAAAATGGTCTGAACTTAATAGTTTTAGTGCCAAAATTGATTACACAAAACCTAAATATTATGTATTAGAAATGTTTCCATATCCTTCTGGGGCTATACATATGGGCCATGTAAGGAATTATACTTTAGGTGATCTAGTTGCCCGATATAAAAAGGCTCAAGGTTTTAATGTTCTACATCCTATGGGATGGGACTCATTCGGACTGCCAGCAGAAAATGCCGCTATAGAAAATAAAACACATCCCTCTAAATGGACTTATTCTAACATTGAAAATATGAAAACACAGTTAAAGCAAATGGGTTTGTCTTATGATTGGGAAAGAGAGTTAAGCACATGTGATCCGGATTATTACAAATTTGAACAGAAAATGTTTTTAGATTTCTATAAGGCTGGGATTGCTTATAAAAAAGAAACTTTAGTTAATTGGGATCCAGTTGAAAACACAGTTTTAGCAAATGAACAAGTTGTTGACGGTCGTGGTTGGCGATCTGGAGCTGAGGTTGAAAAGAAAAAAATGAAAGGATGGTTTCTAAAAATTTCTCACTTTGCAGATGAACTACTTAATGAAATTGATACTTTAACCGGGTGGCCTGAAAAAGTTAAAACAATGCAAAGAAATTGGATTGGAAAAAGCCATGGAGCTATAATTAAATTTTCGATAGAAAACTCATCTGAAAAATTACCTGTTTTCACAACTAGACCTGACACAATTTTTGGAGCAACTTTTATTGCAATATCACCTCAACATCCACTTGCAAAAAAAATTGCGGGGAAAGACTCAAAAGCAGCTGACTTTATAAAATTTTGCGAGAAAAATTCAACTAAAGAAGCTGATATAGAAAGAGCTGAAAAATATGGATACGATACAAACTTATCTGTCTCTCATCCTTTTAAAAATGGTGTAAAGCTAAAGATTTTTATTGCTAACTTTATTTTGATGGATTACGGAACTGGAGCAATTTTTGGTTGCCCTGCACATGATCAGAGAGATTACGATTTTGCAGTGAAATATTCATTAGATATCATACCAGTTATTAAAACAGATGAAAATCTACCGTTTATAGGTGATGGAATTCATATCAATTCTGAATTTTTAAACGGTTTAAATACTGGAGATGCAATAAAATCATGCATTAAAGAACTACAAAAATTAGAAATTGGTGAAGAGAAAATAACTTATAGGATACGCGATTGGGGAGTTTCCCGACAGAGATATTGGGGATGTCCTATACCTATAATATTTTGCAACAGCTGTGGTGAAGTCCCAGCACTGGAAGAACATTTACCAATAACACTACCAGAAGAAATTGATTTTAACATAAAGGGAAATCCTTTAGATAATCATCCAACTTGGAAGTATACACAATGTCCCAAGTGTAATAAAAAAGCTATTCGAGAAACGGATACATTTGATACATTTTTTGAATCTAGTTGGTACTTTGTAAGATTTACTGGGCTTAATTCTTCAAGCGCTTTTAACGAAGAAGCTGTTAATTATTGGATGCCTGTTGATCAATATATTGGTGGGGTTGAGCATGCCGTTATGCATCTTCTTTATTCAAGATTTTTTATGAGAGCTTTAAAACACGTAAACTCTATAAATCTTGAAGAACCTTTTACTTCTCTACAAACACAAGGCATGGTATGTCATCAAACCTTTAAAACTAATAAAGAACAGTGGGTTTTTCCAAGCGACGTAATACAAAAAGATAATGAATACTTTCATTTACAGACAAAAGAACCTGTTATCGCTGGAAGAATAGAGAAGATGAGCAAATCAAAAAAAAATGTAGTTGACCCTCAACAAATAATTGATGATTTTGGCGCAGACACTGCACGCTTTTTTATGTTATCCGATTCACCTCCTAATAGAGATATGGAATGGTCAGATTCTGGTGTTGAAGGTTCTTGGCGTTTTTTAAATAAACTTTGGAAATTTGTGAAAGCTTTACCTAATAAAAATAGTAAAGATGGATTGCCAACAAATATTTCTCTAAAAAGCAGTGAACTATTAACATTTATGAATACAACAATTAAAGATGTAACAAAAGCAATTGATGAATTTCACTTTAACATTGCGGTTGCTCAAATTAGAAGTTTGTTTAACTTAGTTTCTTCTTATAAAATTGAAAATGATAATGATACAAAAGTTGTTCTTTTTGTTACAAGTAAACTCCTTATTTTAATTAATCCTATGGTACCCCATTTAGCTGAGGAACTATGGTTTACTTTAGGAAATAAAAACTCAATTTCAAATGAATGTTGGCCTAAAGTTGATTTAAGCTATATTCAAAAGGATAATGTTAAAATACCTATACAAGTTAATGGCAAAGTACGTGCAGTTATTGAAGTGCCAATAGATTTGGATAAGACTGATATAGAAGAAATTGCTTTGAAGGAAAAAAATGTTTTAAAATTTTTGAACAAAAACCCAAAAAAAGTTATTATCATTCCTAATCGTGTTGTTAATTTTGTGATTTAAATTGAGCATAAAATGTTTATTTTCAAAAAATTAGTTTTTTTTAGTTTAATTATTTTAATAAGTGGTTGCACTTTAAATAATTATGAAAAAATTCAAAATATTAATAATTATTCAATCGAGGTTGACACACCGAATGATAATTACAACGTACATTTCAAAGAAAATTTAAAACGTTTTTTTCATATAGGTGATAAGAAAACGAAATATTTACTAAAAACGAGAATAACTTTTAATTCCACAGAGACTTTATCAGTTAGTGGACAAAATATTCTAAAATCAACAAAGGCTAGAATTGATTATCAATTAACAAATAAAAATACTAATGTTGTTGTCAAATCTGGCTCATTTAATACTTACCCAGCTTTAAGCTCTTCATCAAATTCTCTTTATACTAAGGAAAAAAGTATAGAACACATTAAAGAAAGATTAACAAAAAGTTCGGCAAAATCTCTTCATATGCGCATAAACCTTATTTTAAGAAGATTAATTTGAAAATAGATCCTAATTTTTATGATGATTATTTAAAAAATAAATTTGAAAATATTAACATAATTTTTTTGTATGGCACTAACATTGGCTTGGTTGACCTTACCTATGATAAAACGTTAAAAATTCTTGAAATTGATACAAATGATCCTTTCAGTGTCTCAAAAATAGATGGTAATGAATTTAAAAATAATCCCTCCATACTTCATGACAATATTAATACCTTAAGTGTATTTTCAGAAAAACGATTCATACTATTAGATTTAATTCATATTTCTATAAATAAAAGTTTAGAGGACATTATTTTAGAAACCGTTGAAATAAAAAATTATAGTTATTTACTAATAATAAAGGCTTCAAACTTAAAGATAAATTCTTTCATAAAACACTTTCAAAATATTGATAATGCTATTTTAGTCCCTTGTTATGAAGAAAAAATAAATACAATTTATTCAAAATTATCTGATTTATTTTCTAAACATAAAATTAATTTTAAAAGAGATATTATAAAAAATTTAATGCTTAAACTCAGTTCCAATTCCCTAACTAATGAAATGGAAATTGAAAAACTAGATGTCTTTTTAACAAATAATAAAAATGTTACTGAAGAAATGATTTATACGCTTATTTCAAATAATGATGATTTGAATTTAAATAAAGTTATCGAAAATTGCTCTAATGGCAAACCTCGTGATGCATTAACATCTTTTGAAAATATTTATGAGAACCAAAGTACAACTATTGCTCTGATACGGATGTTCGTTAATCACTTTAAATTAATAGAAAGAATTTTATTACTTTTTGAGAAAAACAAAAATTTAGAAAATGTTATTAATAATATTAAACCACCAATTTTCTTTAAGAAAAGGGAATTTATAATTTTTCAATGCAATGTTTGGAATTTAAAATTAATAAATGTTATATTAACTCGCTTAATTGAGCTGGAAGTTAAATGCAAATTAAATCATTTCTCGGAAAAAATTATTTTATCACAATTCATACTATCAACTTCTATTCTTGCAAGAAATAGAATTAAGTCTTAATTTTTTTAATGATAAAATTAAACTCGGCTAGATTTTTACATTGTAGCTTTATAGTTCCAGTTTGTTTTAAATTATCAAAATCAATATTTACGCCTAATCCTGTTATTTCTGATAATTCTTTTTCTAAATTAATTATATCTATATTTTTATCTTTGTTTTTAGGAACCTTTATATTTCGATTTTTTATGAGTTTTTCAATATCCCTAGAATTAAGTTTGTTCTTTAATATTATATCTAAATAAATATCCGCATCTTTGTGTCCTATAAGTGGTCGGATTTGACCAATAGTGAGTTTTTTTTGCAAAAGTAATTCTTTGGCTTTATCTGATAATGATAATAGTCTAATAATATTACCAATATAAGACCGAGATTTTCCAACTGCTTTTGAAATATCTTCTTGAGTATAATTGTAATTGATAAGAAGAGACTGATAACCTTCAGCTTCTTCGATTGGATTTAATTCTGATCTTTGAACGTTTTCAACCAAAGACAATTCAGCAATCTTATCTTCATTAATATCATCTCTAATAATGGCTGGAATTTCATGTATTTTTGCTATTTGACAAGCTCTCCATCTTCTTTCACCAGCAATTAAAAAGTAATGATTTTTTAAGGTGCCGTTTGATTTTAAAATCACTGGTTGAATTATGCCCTGTTTCTTTATTGAATTTGACAAAGATTCTAAATCATCTTTATCAAAAATTTTTCTTGGTTGCCATGGTCCAGGTTTTATAAACTCTAGTGGTATCATTTTATAATTATCAGTATGTTTTTCTACTTCAACGCCCAAAAGACTAGAAAGACCACTTCCAAGTCCTTTAGGTCTAGCATTTTTCTTTTGTTTCATTTTATATCTTTCTCTTGATTAATGATTTCACCTGCCAATGAAGCATATGCTTGAGATCCTGGACATGAAATATCATACATTAAAACTGGCTGACCATAACTAGGTGCCTCTGAAATTCTTACGTTTCTTGGAATTATAGTTTTAAAAACTTTATCATTGAAATGATTTTTCACGTCATTTGATACCATTTCACATATTTTATTTCTTTTATCATACATAGTTAAAAGTATACCTTGAAGAGTAATTTTATTATTAAAATTTTTTTTAATTGATTCCAAGGTTTTCATAAGTTGTGTTAATCCTTCCAACGCGTAAAATTCAGTTTGCAAAGGTACAATTAAACTTTTTGCTGCACATAAAGCATTTAATGTAAGCAACCCTAAGGAAGGTGGACAATCAATAAATATATAATCGTAAAACTCACTAATTTCTCTAATTAAATCACGAATTTTAAATTCTCTATTTTTTACATCCACTAATTCTTGTTCAAGAACTGACAGATCTGGTGAGGTGGGAATAATATCCAATTTTGGAATCATAGTTTTTTTAATTGAAACATTAATATTATTTTTACCACAAATTATAGAATATAAATCTTTATCTCTTTGATCATATTTTATACCAAATCCAGTGCTGGCGTTTCCTTGTGGATCGGCATCAATTATAAGTGTTTTCTTATCACAAGCTGCCATAGCTGTTGCCAAATTTATTACAGTGGTAGTTTTGCCTACACCACCCTTTTGATTTGCAATAGCTATTATCTGTGTAACTTTATTTGTCATTTTTTATATCTAACGTATCTACCTTATTTATGAATAAAATTTTACCATTTCTGTCTGTTATGGAAGGAAATTCTTCAAAAATAATTTTTTTATTTTTACTTAATTCCAAAACTTCTGAATAATAAGATTTTCCCTTTAAAAACAATAGCTTAGGTAATTCTTTGTTTTCTCCTAATGATTTATTTATAAAGATCTCTACATAATCAATTAGCTTACTCAATGAAGCTAATGCTCTGCAAGTAATTAAATCAACATTTACAAAGCTTAAATCTTCAATTCTACAGTTGTGAATAGTTATATCTGTTTCTGTTAACATTGCAATTTCTTTTAAAAAAACGCACTTTTTATGATCTGATTCAACTAAATGAATGTTTTTTTTACCCATTATTGCAAGCACCATACCTGGAAAACCTGCCCCAGAACCAAAATCTATTATGTTTCCTTCTATATTTTTTACGAATGTATATAGTTGTGCAGAATCTAAGAAGTGTCTTACCCAAATACTTTTTATAGTGCTTCTACTTATTAAATTTATTGAGTTTTGCCATTTAATTAGAATTTTTTCGAAAACACATAATTTTTCATATGTTTCACGTGAAACAAATACATGTGAACTAAATTTTTCATATGTATTAATATTCGTTAACAACTTTATATTTTTTCTCTTGTTTTAAATGTCTAAGAAGTAACAAGGTGGCTGTTGGTGTGAATCCTGGAAGACTTGATGCTTGAGCAACAGTGCTTGGTTTGTTTTTTTTCAGAATGTCCTTTATCTCATTAGACAGTCCCTTGATAATATTAAAATCAAAATTTATAGGTATTTTAGTTTTATTTTCTTGCCTATACATTTTTATGTCTTCTTTTTGTCTTTTGAGATAAACATTATATATACAGTCTGTTTCTATCTGTGAATGTAATTCATCTGGGATTGTTTTCAAATCTGGCCAGATTTGAAAAAGATCTTTTATGAAATGTTTACCAGACGATAAAATATCTTTTGGAGACCTTGGTTTTCCAGTCCTTGTGCTTGGCAAATTATATTTTTTTAATAAGCTGGGCTTGGCACTTAAATTATCAATCATTTTGTATGAATTTTTTAAATTCTGTCTCTTTGCTTCCCATAATTTTTGTCTTTTTGTGCCAATAATGCCAAATTTTAATCCCTTCTCAGTCAGCCTTTGGTCTGCATTGTCAGATCTTAAAAGCAGCCTAAACTCCGCTCTAGATGTAAACATTCTATAAGGCTCAGGTGCTCCTTTACTTATCAAATCGTCAATCATAACTCCGATGTATGCTTCTGATCTATCAAGTGTAAACCATATGGGATGAGCATTAAGATTTATTGAAGCATTAATTCCTGCAATTAAACCTTGAGCCGCGGCCTCTTCATATCCGGTTGTACCATTTATTTGACCGGCAAAAAACAGTCCCTTTATTTTTTTTGTCTCTAAAGTGTCTTTTAGAGCTCTTGGGTCCATATAGTCATATTCAATTGCATAACCATGTTGTTTTACAATAGCATTCTCTAATCCAGGAATTGTTTTCAAAAATTCGTTCTGAATTTTTTTTGGTAAACTTGTTGATATGCCGTTAGGATAGACTAAAGGACTATCTAAGCCTTCTGGCTCAAGAAAAATTTGATGCGAATCTTTTTCAGAGAATCTACTAATTTTGTCTTCTATGCTAGGACAATATCTTGGACCAGACCCTTGAATTGACCCTGAGTAGACTGGAGATAAATTTAAGTTATCAAATATTATTTTATGAGTGTTTATATTAGTTCTTGTTATGCCACATTTAATTTGTTGGACCAATATTTTCTTAGTCATGTAGGAGAACGGTATTGGATCAATGTCTGCTGACTGCATTTCAACTTTATTCCAATTAATACTAGATTTAAGCAATCTAGGCGGTGTGCCTGTTTTCAATCTACCAATTGGTAAATTTAATTCTCTAATTTTTTTTGACAAGTGATTGGATGGTTCGTCCCCTATTCTACCTGCTTGAATTCTTTCATTTCCAATATGAATAACCCCACCTAAAAAGGTCCCTGTTGTTAATACTACTGATTTTGCTTTTATGGATATATCATTATCTAAAACAACATTTTTAATTACATTTTTTTCTATCGTAAGGTCTTTTACTGTTCCCTCTACAATTGTTAAATTTTTATTTAATTGTAGCAAATTTTTAACAGCTTTTTTGTATAGCTTTCTGTCTGCCTGTGACCTTGGTCCATGCACTGCTGGTCCTCTTGATCGATTAAGCATTCTAAATTGAATTCCTGAAACATCTATCGCCTTGGCCATTATTCCATCAAGCGCATCTATTTCTCTTACTAGATGGCCCTTTCCCAAGCCACCTATTGCTGGATTGCAAGACATTTCACCAATAGTACCAATTTTCATAGTAATTAGAACAGTTTTAGCACCCATTCTTGATGAAACAGCAGCTGCTTCAACACCGGCATGTCCTCCTCCTATTACTACTACATCAAAACTTTTCATATTTTTTGCCAAAATTTATTTTCCAATACAAAAACTACTAAATATATCATCTAAAATTTCTTCTACGTCAATGATATTAGTTATATTACCTATTTCTTTTGCAACTATTCTTAAATTCTCAGATACTATTTCAGGATTAATATTTAAATCAATTTTCTGCACATCATTCAAGGCATATATTGATCTTTTTATTGCCTCTACATGCCTTTTTCTAGTAAGCAAAGCATTTTGTTTAGGAGCCAATGACCTTAAATGTTTTACGATTGAATTGATTAGCTCATCAATCCCTGTTTTTTCTTTAACAGATATGTTATGGATACCTTTTTTGGATATTATTTTTAAATCTGATTTTGTATGTATCAAAATTTTTTTACATTTTGACTTGACTTCTGGATATGAAAAATCTTCATTATCAGATAAAATAAGGACTAAATCAGATGATTCTGCTTTTTCTAAGGCTCTCTTTACTCCAATTTTTTCCACTTCAGATGCTGCTTTTCTTATGCCAGCGGTGTCATTTAAAATAACAGGAAATCCTTCAAAATCCATAGTAACTTCTAAAATATCTCTTGTCGTTCCTGCTTGATCAGTAACGATAGCAACCCTCTTATCTGATAAATAATTTATAAGCGAACTTTTTCCTACGTTAGGTCGACCTAAAAGAGTTATAATAAATCCATTTCTGATTCTTTCTCCATAATTGCTGTATTTCAAAGATTTCTTCATATCTTCTAGGATTTTTGATACTTTGACATCAAAAATTTGTTCGAGTTCAAGTGGAAGCTCTTCATCTGAAAAGTCAATAAGGGCTTCTAACTTTGACAACAACCAAACCACTTCTTCTCTCCACAAATTTATTTTATTTGATAGAGCCCCCTCATACTGAGACATAGACAAACTGAATTGACTTTCGGTTTCTGAATTTATTAAATCGTTTAAACCCTCCGCTTGGGTTAAATCTAAAATACCATTTAAAAATGCTCTTTTTGTAAACTCACCCCTATCAGCAATACGAAATTTTTTTGTTTTGATAAGAACTTCATATATTTTTTTCTCGATTATTGTGCTTCCATGAATATGAAGCTCAACAATGTCCTCTCCAGTTGCAGTGTTTGGCCCTGGAAAATAGATTATTAATGCATTGTCAATAATATTATTGTTTAAATCATAAATTTTTCTAAGAGATGCTTCACGAGGTTGCGTTGGTTTGAACGAAAAAATTTGAGGTATTTTTTTTGTTTCGCTTCCAGAAACCCTAATGATTTTAATTGCACTTTTTTGTGAACTTGAAGCTGAAGAAAAGATTGTGTCCAAGTTTTTGCTCTTTTTTAAAAATGTTTCACGTGAAACATCTTATTTATTCATTGCTCTAAAGAAATCTTCGTTAGATTTGCTTTGTTTAAGTTTGTCTGAAAGAAAATCCATTGCGTCTACCGGTCCCATTTGCATCAAAATTCTTCTCAAAACCCACATCCTGGATAATGTATCTTTCTCAACTAGAAGCTCCTCTTTTCTTGTTCCTGACTTAGTTACATCAATAGCTGGAAAAGTTCGTTTATCCGATAACTTTCTATCAAGTATCACTTCACTATTTCCAGTGCCTTTGAATTCTTCGAAAATCACCTCATCCATTCTTGATCCTGTTTCAACCAATGCCGTGGCGATGATAGTTAAAGAACCTCCATCTTCAATGTTTCTTGCTGCACCAAAGAATCTTTTTGGCCTTTGAAGAGCATTTGCATCAACTCCTCCTGTTAACACTTTGCCGCTAGATGGTATTACAGTGTTATAAGCTCTGGCTAATCTAGTTATAGAATCCAATAAAATTACTACATCTCGTTTGTGTTCAACTAATCTTTTAGACTTTTCTATAACCATATCTGTAACTTGAACATGTCTTGAAGCAGGTTCATCAAATGTTGAGCTAATAACTTCGCCATTAACAGATCTTTGCATATCTGTTACTTCTTCAGGTCTTTCATCAATTAATAAAACAATTAGATAAATCTCAGGATGATTTTTAGATATAGCTTGTGCTATTGATTGTAACATCATTGTCTTTCCTGTTCTCGGTGGAGCGACAATTAAACCGCGTTGTCCTTTACCCATAGGAGCAACCATTTCTACAACTCGAGTTGTTATATCTTTATTGTTTGGATTAAACTCAGTTTCAAAATTAATTTTTGCTTGAGGGTAAAGAGGTGTTAAATTATCAAAATTTATCCTATGACGAACAGATTCTGGGACCTCAAAATTTATATATTCAACTTTTAGTAATGCAAAATACCTTTCACCTTCTTTGGGGGCTCTTATTTGCCCCTCAACTGTGTCACCTGTACGAAGACCAAATTTTCTAACTTGGTTAGGGGATATATAAATGTCATCTGGTCCAGCAAGATAATTAGATTCTGGTGATCTTAAGAAACCAAATCCATCAGATAAGACTTCAAGTACTCCATCTCCATATATTGCTATATCGTTGTCAGCAAGTTTTTTTAAACAGGCAAACATCATGTCCTGTTTTCTTAAAGTGCTTGCATTTTCTATTTCTAAACTCTCAGCATAAGTTAATAAATCTGATGGGTTTTTTGCTTTAAGATCTTTTAAATGCATTTAATTCTCATTTGATAGAAATTTATAAAATTTGGAAGTTTGGTTTGACTAAAATCAAAATAATAATAAAAATCATTAATAGAGTTGGTATTTCGTTTATTATTCTGTAAAATTTTGTATTTTTGATTCTATACCCTTTTTTAAAATCTTTGTAAAGAACATATAAATAGAAATGAAATATAGTTAAACATAAAACTAGAAATAGTTTTATTAAAAAATAATTTTCATTTATAAAGTAAGTGTTTTCATACAATAAAATAAAACCTAACACATAAGTAACTAGTAGAGCTGGTGTCATTATGTAATTCAACAACCTATACTCCATTAGTAAAAAAGTTTCATCCATTTCACTAAAATTTTTAGTATCATTGTGATACACAAAAAGCCTCGGCAAATATAATAATCCCACCATCCAGGAAATTATTGAAATCAAATGAAAAGATTTAATGATATCATAAAACAATAGTTATATTTACCTGGTATAATTTCTGACAATATTAATAACTTCTTTTACATTATTTATCTTGCAATCGGGAGTTAGACCATGACCAACGTTAAATATAAATCTCTTCTCTTTCATAATATCTAAACAAGATAAAACATTCTGACTTAAATAATCACTATGAGATGGAATAAGTGATGCTGGGTCAAGATTACCTTGTATAGCAATATCTTTATTAATATTCATTATTGCCCAACGTAAATCAACTGACCAATCTAACGCGATACAATCAACTTTACTTTCAAAAGAATATCTTACAATAGATGCTCCTGCTTTAAACGGAAAACCAATAACAGGAATAAAAATTTTTCTAGATCTTAAAATATCTATAATTTTTGCAGTTGGCCTTATTGCACAATCATTAAAAAAGTTATTAGGTATCATATGAGACCATGAGTCAAAAAGCATTAAGATATCAGCTCCAGCTCTTGCTTGCATTTCTAACTTATCAGCAACATAAACTATAAGTGTTTCAATTAATTGCATAAACCATTTATTTGAACTCCAAAGAGCTTTTCTAGTATTAATAAAATCTTTACTTCCACTTCCTTCAATCATATAGCAAGCTAAAGTCCAAGGAGCGCCTGCAAAACCAATTAAACCTATGTCTTTTGGTAAAGTATTTCTAAGATAACTAATTGCATTTTTTAAAGGTTTGAGTTTGGAAAATATAGATATATTTTGTATAATATTTGTTTCATTCGGAATCATAGGATTCAAGGAAGGACCAAAATTTTTAGTGAACTTTACATTCCTATTCATAGCCCAAGGTATCATTAAAATATCAGAAAATATTATAGCAGCATCAAGGTCATAATACTTTAAAGGCAAATTTGTACTTTTAATTATTAACTCCTCATTTAAACAGAACTTAATGAAATTTGTTTCTTTTTTTCTAATTTCGAAATATTCAGGTATGTGTCTCCCTGCTTGACGTAAAAACCAAATAGGTATGTCAGATTTATTACCTTTAAGAGTTTTGCTAATTAAATTTTCTTGCACAAAAATACTTTAATAAAAAGTTGAATGATGTTGTTGTATTTTATAAAGTTGTGAATAAAAGAAAAAAAGTTTTTTATCCACATATTTTTAAAAATAATCCTACTGAATTATATAAGCAAATAAAGTTATTCACAAATTATAATATTTAAATTTAGTATTATTAACATGTAATTAAAATCTGGATAGATATTTAAATGGAAAAAGGACATCAAATTCATCAAGACAAAATAATAATTATCAACAATTTATTCAGCAAAGAAAATATTTCATGATAATAATTGGCATAACAGGTTCGATAGGTATGGGTAAAACAACTGTATCTAATATGTTAAGAATTTTAAAAATACCAGTTTTTGATTCAGATAAAAAAGTAAAAGAAATATTGGAAAAAAACTCGTATATTATAGACAAGATATCAAAATTATGGCCCGAATCAGTGTCGCTTAATCAAAAACAAAAAAAAGTTAACAAAAGAATCCTAAGCAATAAAATATTTGAAAGTAAAAAAGAAAGAAAAAAATTAGAGAGAATAATACACCCAATTGTTAAAAAAGAAAGAAAATCGTTTCTAAAAAAATTTGAGAAATATTTTATAGTTGGATTAGATATACCTTTATTATATGAAACAGGGATGAATAAAGAATGTGATTATATTTTTTTAGTACATACTTCAAAGAAAATTCAAAAAAAAAGAGTCTTAATGAGACCAAATATGACCGATGAAAAATTTGAATTAATAAATAATTCTCAATGGAGCTTTGAAAAGAAATATAAAGAAAGGCCTTTTGTAATAAATACATCTTTTGGTAAATTAATAACATTTATTTTAGTTATATTTTATTTGTTTAAAATAAAATTTATAGGAAGATAAAATGACAAGAGAATTAGTGCTTGATACTGAAACCACAGGATTAGATCATGAGGATGGTCATAGGATTATTGAAATAGGAATAGTCGAGTTAGAAAATTACTTACCAACAGGCAATTATTTTCATTACTACTTAAATCCAGAAAGAGATTCAGACAAAAAAGCACAAGAAATACATGGATTAAGTAGACAATTCTTAAAAGACAAACCAAAATTTTCAGAAATAGCTGACGAGTTTATCAATTATATATCAGATAGCAAAATAATTATTCACAATGCATCATTTGATGTTGGTTTTTTAAATGCAGAATTAGCCAGATGTAATATGAAAGAGTTAAATTACGACAAAATTATAGACACATTAGTCTTGGCAAAACAAAAGTTCATAGGCCAATCTGTCAGCTTAGACTCACTGTGTAAAAAATATAATATTGATTTAACTGGAAGAGAAATGCATGGTGCCATAAAAGATGCTAAACTTCTAGCCTCTGTATATTTAGAATTAATAGGAGGAAGACAATCAAAATTAAATTTTGAAATCATAACTGACAAGATAAGTTATGCAGAGGAAGATCATTTATTTAATGTAGATGAATACTATAAAAATATGAGTTTAAAAAAAGTAAATCATTTAAACATTAATGAAGAAGATTATAAATTGCATCTGAAAACCATTCAAACAATAAAGAATAGTATTTGGCAAAAAATTAATAATTAATCTTTTTCTAAACTAAAGTCTACATCATTCAATAAAATAGGTACACTCCCCCCTTTACGGGTAATGTATTCAATTATTTCTTTAACAAAAGGAAATAATAATTTTATACCTTTTTCAGTCAGTAATTTTTGATCATGATTATTTTTGCCTAAAGCTTCAAAAAAACCAAAGTAATCTAGTTCAAAATTGAATAATTTTTTATTACTTATTTTAGATGAACAATCTAAAGTATATTTTAAATTAAGACTGAAAAAATTGTTGTCATAGGGTTTATAAACGACATTCATGTTAACATCTATGTCGTTGTCGTTGTTATTAGCAGAATTATTTTCATTGATATTTTGTGGGTTCTCGAAGGACAAATCTTGAATAAAACTTTTTATTATTTTAATACTATCATCTTTATTTACGTTTACATTACTCATTTAATTCTCTAAATAATTAATTATTCATATGTATATATGAAATAAATAATAATGGATATTAATTTTTAATTTTTTTTGTATAATAAAATTATAATAATATTCTAAGTAATGGTGGTTAAAAAACATGCAAAATAGTTTCCCGTATATTGATATTCTAATTTTTGGAGTAATAGCAATTTTTCTTATTTTTAGACTCAAAAATATATTAGGTACAAAAACGGGTTTTGAAGAAACAAATGTAAATAAAAAAAATGAAGATAAACAATTTACTAATGTAGTATCTTTAAAATCTAACAAAGGCGATGTTGTAGATTTAGAATTAAACAAAATTATAAATATTGATCCTAGTTTTGATGTTAATGATTTCTTGTCTGGATCAAAAAATTTTTTTGGAATGGTTTTAGAAAGCTTTGTTAGTGGAAATTTAGAAAACATTAAAGAATTTACTAAATTATCAGTCTACAAAAGCTTTAAATCTGCTATTGATGAAAGAAAAAAGGAAAAAGAAACACTTATTATTGATTTAAAGTCAATAAAAGAAAACAAAATAATAAAAGCAACAATAACAAAAACATCTATAAAATTAAACGTAGCTTTTGAAACTTTCCAAATAAGAGCGTTAATAGATAAAAACGATCAAATTATTGATGGAGATACTGACAACGAAATTCTTGTAAAAGATGAGTGGGTTTTTGAAAGAAAAATAAAAGACAGTAATCCTAACTGGACACTAGTTGAAACCAAAAGCAATTAAAAAAATGATTACAATCTCAAAAAATGATAAAAAAGATTGGGAAAATTACGTCTCTAACTTTGAGAAATCTGTTATATCTTTAAAAAATGATGGCCTAAAAAGAAGACAAGTAAGCAACAGTAAAATTGTTACAAAAAAAGAAAAATCATTAAATAGTTTAAAAAATTTTAAGAAAAAAAAAATAGAACCAGATATAAGTTTAGATCTTCATGGTTATACGCTGTATTCTGCAAAGTCAGTATTACAAAAATTTATTTCTAATTGTTATGAAAAACATAAACGGAATGTTTTAATTATAACTGGAAAAGGGCAAAATAATAAAGGAGCTTTAAAGGAAGAAGTGCCAAAATGGTTAAGCGATAAATTATTAAACAAATATGTTGTAAATTTTAATGTGGCGCCAACTCAATTTGGAGGCGACGGCGCTTTATTGGTAAGAATAAAAAACAGATTCAAAAAATTTAATTATTAATTATGGATGATAAATGACAATAAAAATTCATGATAGAATTTCGTCTGTTAGAAGAAATACAAATGAAACTAAGATTAGAGTAAGTGTTAACTTAGATGGTAGTGGTAAAAACTCGATTACAACAGGCGTACCTTTTTTTGACCATATGATTCAGCAACTCTCAAAACATAGTTTAATTGACATTGATATAAAATGTAACGGTGATCTTGAAATTGATTCACATCATACAATGGAAGATGTGGGTTGGGCACTTGGGAAAGCTATTAATGAAGCATTAGGTAATAAGAAAGGCATAAAAAGATACAGTGTCAGTTATTTACCTATGGATGAGTGTCTCACCAGATGTTGCATTGACATATCTGGTCGTCCTTGGTTAGTTTGGAATGTTTTCTTACCAAATGTAACTATTAAAAATATTGAAACTGAAATATTTAAAGAATTTTTTCAATCTTTTTCGCAATCTGCAGAAATCACAATTCATATTGAAAATATTTATGGTCAAAACACACACCACATAATAGAATCATGCTTTAAGTCTATGGCTGTTTCTCTCAGAAATGCAATTCAACTTGATTTTAGAAACTTAGACAATGTTCCATCAACAAAAGGAACTTTAAAAGGAAACAACTAACATGAACCTAGTTATAATCGATTATGGTTCAGGTAATTTAAGATCTGTAGAAAATGCGTTTAAAAATTCTGTTAGCATTAATAAACTAAATTTTACAATTCAAGTTACTAATAAATTAGAGGTAATTTCTATAGCAGATCATTTGGTTCTACCTGGTGTTGGGTCGTTTCCTGATTGCAAAAAAGGTCTAGAAGATATAAGAGGTTTAGTTAATTTATTAACAGATGAAGTTATAAATAACAGAAAAAAATTTCTTGGAATTTGTGTAGGTATGCAACTAATGGTTGGTTTTAGCCTCGAAAAACAAAGAACTGAAGGATTTTGTTGGCTTGATGGTTGCTTCAAAAAAATTGCTAAAAAGGGTTTAGATTATCTTGGCAGAGATTATAAAATTCCACATATGGGATGGAATAACTTACAATTTGAGTATAATAATCACCCTGTTTTAGAAAATATTACTGAAAATGAACAATTCTATTTCGTTCACTCTTTTGCTTTAGAGAGTAAGAATACCAACCAAATTATAGCTAGCACTAATTATAGTCAAAAAATTCCAGCAATAATTGGGAAAGACAATTATATTGGAGTTCAATTTCATCCAGAAAAGAGTGGTAATTCGGGTCAAAAATTTATATATAACTGGCTTAAATGGTGTCCATAATATTAGAGAGATTAAATGGAAACGAAATTTAAAAAATACAATGTCAAAGCTGAATTATGTAAAACTTTAAGTAAGGTTGATTTACAAGAACTATGTGACGCAACTGAAGAAGCAATTTTAGCTGGAGGAGGTTTTGGATGGGTTTCACCTCCATCATTAAAAACTCTTCAAGATTACTGGAAAGGGGTTTTGCTTATACCAGAAAGAGTTTTGATTATTGGAAAATTAGATAATGTTGTAGCTGGATCTGCTCAACTAATTAAACCAGCTAAAAATAATGAAGCTCAGTCTCATTCTTGTACATTAAGTACTTTTTTCTTTGCCTCTTGGGCAAGGGGATTTGGTCTTGCCAAAGCTGTTTTTGAAAAAGCTGAATTAAAGGCAAAACAAGATGGCTTTAAAATCATTAACTTGGAAGTAAGAGAAACTCAGCTACGAGCAATTCAATTATATGAACAGGCTGGATATGTTAGATCTGGTATTAATCCAAAGTCAGTTTTCATAGATGGAAAATATATAGCCGGCTATTATTATTATAAAGAAATTAAATAATGAAGGATAACTTTTTTACATTATACCCCGCCATTGATATTAAAGATGGAAAATGCGTTAGACTTCTTTTTGGAGAAATGGAAAAAGAAACAATTTATAATAATAATCCATTAGATCAAGCTATGTGGTTTGTTGATCAAGGAGCAGAGTGGTTGCATATTGTTGATTTAGATGGCGCAGTTACTGGAGAAAATATAAATAAAAGGGTAATTGAAGAAATTTTGTACAAACTTCAAAACAAAGTAAAAATTCAATTAGGCGGAGGTATAAGAAATATTAACGATATTGATTTCTGGATACAGAATTCAGTAGATCGAGTAATTTTGGGTACATTAGCTCTTGAAAATCCAAACTTTATTAATCAACTCGACGAATTGTACTCAAAAAAAATTGTTGTCGGGGCAGATGTCAGAAATGGGAAAATTGCTTCTCACGGTTGGAAAAAACAATCAGATATTATTGCTGTAGACTTAATTAAAGATCTAAATTCTTCTATTGTTAGTTCTGTGATATACACTGACATAACTAAAGATGGGAGTTTAAAAGGCGTAAGTTTAGAACAAACGGTAAATTTTGCTAAATCAATTCCTCATTCTGTTATTGCTTCAGGGGGAGTTTCATCATTAAATGATATTTCAAGATTAGCCAAAGAGTTTTCAAATGGAGTACAAGGGGTCATAGTTGGACGGGCATTGTATGATAAAAAGTTTACATTCTCAGACGCGTTGCAAAAGATAAAAGAGGCAAAATCTAATGCTTTCAACTAGGGTAATAGCATGCCTAGATGTGCACAATGGAAGGACAGTTAAAGGAATAAATTTTATTAACTTAAAAGATGCAGGTGATCCAGTAGAACAAGCGAAGCAATATAGTACAATTGGAGCTGATGAGATTTGTTTTTTAGATATTTCTGCTACTCATGAAAAAAGAAGGGCTATGTTTAATGTGATTTCTAAAACAGCCGAGACTTGTTTTGTTCCACTTACTGTTGGAGGAGGTGTAAGTGATCTTTCTGATTTTAGGGACTTATTAAACTCTGGAGCGGATAAAGTATCAATAAATTCATCTGCAGTTTATAACCCAAAATTAATTAGACAATCCTCAGACAAATTTGGAAACCAGTGTGTTGTTTTAGCAATTGATGCCATAGAAAATATATCAATGCCTAGCGGATATGAGGTAACAACTCATGGAGGAAGAAAAAAAACAAATATAGATGCTCTTAAATGGGCAAAACAGGGCGAAAAAAATGGAGCCGGTGAGATCTTATTAACATCAATGAAATCAGATGGAACAAAAAGAGGATACAATTTAAAACTAACAAATTTAATTTCTAAAAATGTTTCTGTTCCCGTGATTGCATCAGGAGGCGCTGGAAGCCCCAAAGATATGGTTGAGGTCGTGTTAAAAGCTGGCGCATCAGCAGTTCTAGCTGCATCAATTTTTCATTATGGTATTCATACAATAAATTCTGTAAAAAATGAAATGTCTAAAAATGGTATACTTGTAAGAGATTGTGAAAATTAAAATGAATGAACATATCATAGAAGAAGTATTTAATATTTTAACACAAAGAAAAAAATCTAGTGAAAAACAATCATATACATCTCATTTGATAAAAAATCCTGAATTTCTAGCCAAAAAAATTGGTGAAGAATCATCAGAACTAATAATAGACTTTATTAAAAACAACAAAGAAGGTGCAATAAAAGAATCTGCAGATTTAATTTATCATGTTTTAGTTATTTGGGTCTCTTTAGGTATAAATCCAGAGGAAATTTGGAAAGAGTTATCTTCTAGAAAGCTAATATCAGGGATGGAAGAAAAAAAAAATAGAGGTGTAAAATGAATAATTTATATGATCTAGACAATATATTTGCCAAAATATTAAGATCTGAAATTCCTTGCAACAAAATATTAGAAAACGAATTTGCATTGGCGTTTTCTGATATTAATCCTCAAGCCCCAATTCATATATTAGTAATTCCTAAAAATCCTTATATCAATTTTTATGACTTTACAAAAAATGCATCAAATAAAGAACATGAAAGTTTTTGGAAACTGGTTAATGATGTTATTGAGCACTATAAAATTGAAAAAGAAGGGTTTAGGATTATAACAAATTCAGGAAACAACGGTAATCAAGACGTACCTCATTTTCATGTTCATCTCCTAGGAGGAGAAAATTTAGGGAGAATGATTGGTTGAGTCTTAAACTTCTAATTTTTTCTCAATGAAATCCCAAAACATTTCTTCAATCGCTATTGAGTCCAAATTTTTTATTTCTCTTATTCCAGTTGGAGAAGTTACGTTTATTTCAGTGATGTAGTCACCAATTATATCTATTCCAACAAAATAAAGTCCTTTTTTTATTAAAGAATGTGAAATTTCGTTACATATAAATTTATCTCTTTCAGTTAATTCTGTTTTTTCAGGTTTTCCTCCAACATGCATGTTTGACCTACTTTCACCTGATTTTGGAACTCTATTGATTGCACCAACTGCCTCTCCATTCAATAAGATAATTCTTTTATCTCCGTTTCTAACGTCTTTCAAATATTCCTGTATCATTAAAGGTTCTTTGTTTTGACTAAAAAACATCTCTAAAATTGAATTTAAATTTTCATCTTCTGGAAGAATGTGAAATATACCCTGTCCACCATTTCCATATAGTGGTTTTATGATGATGTCTTTAAACTGTTTACGAAATTCTTTAATAGCATCGATGTTACGACTGATTAATGTTTTGGGCATTAAATGTGAGAAATTTGTAACAAAGATTTTTTCTGGGGAATTTCTAACTTCAAATGGATTGTTTACAATTAATGTAGAATTTGAAAGTTTTTCGAGAATATGAGTTGCACTTATATAAGCCATATTGAAAGGAGGATCTTGTCTCATCATAATCACATCATATTTTGATAATGGTTTTATAAATGTATCATGATATTTAAACTCATATAAATTTTTAGATTCAGACAACTCTAATTCACATATGTTTGCTAACACATCGTTATTGCTGAACATCAGATCCTCAGGTTTAAAAAAACTTATATGATGTTTTCTTCTTTGAGCTTCTATAGCAAGAGCGAAAGTTGTGTCGCCTTCAAGATCCAATGTTTCTAAGGGATCCATTAAGAATGCTATATTAAGACTACGACTCATCTTGTATCTTTATTAAGTATAATATAATTGTAGACTTCTTTAATAAACCTTGCACTTGAAGCATGACTTTTTACAAGGTTCATCTCAAGTTCACTAGTAGCAACACCACTAATGTAAGCCGTATCATTGACTACATCTATTGAAAAATTAATACTATTTATGGATTTGTCTGCCATTATTCGTGCTCTAATTTCACCTACTGAAGCTATGTCTCTTGCAATATTTTTGATAGAAGATGTATCAATAATTTGTATCTCATTGTTAACTTCTCTAACACCTCTTATACTCCAAGCTAACTTAGTAAACTCAATTTTGTCGTTTGGATCATTCAATTTTCCTGTATATAAAACTGAACCATTATTAACAAAAACTTTTGTGTCTGCTATTAAACCTTTATCATATTTATAAATCAAATTAGATATTTTTGTTTTTATAAGGCTATCGTTTATAGATGTACCAAACCCCTTTTCTTTAGATGCAGCTCCAAGAGAAACCATTCCAACAGTGCCAACTAAAGGAGCACATGATTGCACAAATAAAGTAATAATTAATATAAATAATAAATTTCTCATATTTGACCCTTTCTAAATAAAGAACAATAAATTAAAAATAAAAATTGTCATCGTTAATTTTAAGTACATTTATCATTCCTTATTCTTATTGCTTCGTTATAAATTACCCTTCGCGGTAATTTAGTCTCAGTTATAATTTCATTTACAGTGTCACGAAGTGATAATTTCTTTAGTTTATTTTTGATAATTAAATTTAATGTTTCAATTTTAAAGTCTTCTTTGGCATACCCGTCTACTATTAAAATAATTTCTCCTTTAAGGGGATTGTCATCTTTCTTTCGTTTGTCAATGATGTTAAGAATATTTTTTAAATCACTAGTAATAATTTCCTCATATGTTTTTGTCAGCTCTCTTGCAATTGAAATTTTTCTGTTTCCAAACACTTCGTGCATTACTTTAAGTGTATTACTAATTCTCAAACAAGTATCAAACCATATTCCTGTCATGACATATGTTTGAGTGGCTAAGAATTGTTTTTTTTTTAAATTTTTCTTGGAAGAAACAAATCCGCCAAAATAAAATTGATTTGTTGGAAGGCCAGATAGTATTAATCCATTAATAACAGAAGAAGGACCTGGTGCATGAGTTACTTTGATATTATTTAACTGGCATTCTTTGACAAGTTTATAACCAGGATCAGATATTAATGGTGTTCCTGCGTCACTAACTATTCCAATACTTATTTTTGAAAGGAGTTTATTAATAATGTATGGCCTTTTATTTGAAGCATTATTATCGTTATAAGAAATAAGATTTTTACGTTTAATATTAAGATGTGAAAGTAATTTTTTAGTTTTTCTGGTATCTTCACAAAGTAAAATTTCTACAGTCTCCAATAATTTGATTGCTCTTAGGCTAATATCATCAAAATTACCTATAGGAGTAGCGATTAAATATAAACATCCCTTTATCTCTTTATCAGGAAGTCTCAGATCTTCTTTACTTACTTTTTTCAATATATTACCTTAAAATCTATTTAAAATAATTAGCGAGTTTTCATGTTTTTAAATAATATTAAACATAATCTTATTATGATTTTTTGTATATTATTAATGATAAATGGATGTAATAGAGAAAACAGTAAATTAATAATTGAAAATAAAAGCACACCAGAAAAACTAAAAATAACAAAAGAAAAATCAAAGATAATTAAAAAAGTATTTGTTAATAACAACAATTTAAAGAAAAAAGTATTAAAAAGTACAATATTAAAAAAAAATATAGTAATACCCAAAGAAAAACAAACAAGTGATATTATTTTTGAATTTAGAAATGAAAGATTGCTTCAAGGCAGAAATATTTCAAATAACGTCGAAGATAAAAAAACGAGGCTAGCATTATCAGCCGTTCAGAAAATGTTTAAAAAAAATTTAAGCTCAAGTGACACTGAACTCAACTTAAAAAACAACGAAAATATTTCTACTTTGAAAAGGTATATGTTTGAATCAAATAAGACTATTCATTATCAAAACATTATAGTTTTTTTACCTTTAACAGGTAAGTATTCAAGTTTTGGAAATAAAATAAGAAAATCACTTGATTTAAGTATGTTAAATTATGGTAACAGTAAAATAAAATTAATTTATTTTGATACTGGAAAAATTATTGATCTAGAGCTTATATCAAGTTTATTTAATTTACTTAACCCCAAATTTATCATTGGCCCATTTACAAGAGAAGTATTATTAAAAATTAAGCCATTCGCAAAGAAGGATAACATACCAATCCTAACATTTTCAAATGACATAGCAATGGTGGAGAGTAATGTATGGTCCTTGGGATTCTCTCCAGAAGAACAGGTTCAAAGTGTAATTTCGTGTGCCTTATTGCAAGGATATAGTAAATTTGGCATTATAGCTCCAGATAATCTGTACGGGAAAATCATTTCTGGACAATCAATTGATTTGATTTCAGTAGATAAAAAAAATAACTACAGCTCACTTTTTCTTTCAAATGAAGAATTAAACAATAAAACAAATCTTTACTCAAATTTGAGAAAATTTTTACGGTATTCTGAATCTGAAGAAACACACACAAAGTTTGACACTATTCTTATTGGAGGAAGAAAAGAGTTTATATTAGAAATAGCACCTTTGTTAGCTTTCTTTAATGTAGACTCAAGATTTGTGAAAATTTTGGGCACTGAAACATTTAATAATGAAGAAATTAAAAATGAACCATCATTAGAAAAATCTTGGTTTCCTGTGATACTAAGTAAGAACAACGAGCAGTTAAAATTTCTTTGGAAAGATATTTGGGGGGATTCTAATGATTATTTTTCAAATGCAGGTTTTGATGCTGGTGTAATAGGAATAAACTATATTAATAATTTGCAAAAAAATCTTCAATATTTAAACAATGTTGAAGGTCCAATAACTGGATTAATTTTTGATGATAATGGTTTTGTCAAAAAGCCTGTTCAAGTTATGCAAATAGAAGATTTAGGAAAATTAACCAACATAAAAGAATGCAGTAAATCTAATGACTAATTAAATAATCTAAAATACTATTTAATTTTATCATATGTTTTTTGTTTACTTTTAAGACATCGTCCTTAAATGTTAACATTTTTTGTTTTTGTAATTCTTTAAGAGAATTAAAATTTATTATAGATAAATTATTTATCTTTGAAATTTCTAAACCTTTATATAATCTTAATCCCATTGTAAGTGTATCAATGTCAGAAACGTTAGTATTTAATTTAGTAATTTTCTCAAATTCTGGTTGCAACAAATTTTTAGACAACCAAGTTTTTGGATTCTTATAATTTTGATATTCAATTCTTCTTTCATTTTTCTTTGATGACCACAATCTACCATATGCACCTGGTCCTATGCCAATCCAATTTTCAGAGTTCCAATAATTTAAATTATGTTTACATTTAAAACCTTTTTTTGCATAGTTTGAGACTTCATATTTGATAAATCCAAAATCACTGAGCACTTTGTTAGAGATATCATAAAACTCAGCAGCTTTGTCATTTTCTATTAATTTAATATTACCATTTTTATGTTCTTTGAAAAACTTTGTGCCTTCCTCAATTGTTAATTGATATAAAGAGAGATGTTGTAAATCATAAGAATTTAGAAAACTTTTTAATTCATTTATCCAGTCATTCATCTTTTGACCATGAAAAGCATAAATTAAATCAACAGAAATATTGTCAAATATTTCGCATGCATCATTTAATGCAATTTTGACATCTTTAATATTGTGTAATCTTCCTAGAAATTCTAAATATTTGTTATTTAAAGATTGTACACCAATCGATATCCGGTTTATTCCTAATTGTTTAAATTTAATAAATTTTTTGGTTTCGTACGAACTTGGATTTGCCTCAAGTGTTATTTCAATATCTTTTTTAAAACCAAATATTTTTTTGGATATATCTATAATACTCTCTACTATTTTTAATGGCATTAATGAAGGGGTACCTCCACCAAAAAAAAGTGTATCAAGGTGTCTAAAATTTATATTGTTTTCAATTAATTCTTCTTTCATAGCTAATAATTGATTTTTATATGATTTGATCCAATCATTTACTTCAATTTTTTCGTTTACATGAGAGTTAAAATCACAATAGGGACATTTTGACTCACAATAAGGCCAGTGAACATAAAGGCTTAATAAATTTTGATTATATTTATTCAATTTTCTAAACTAGGAAAACACAAACTTTTTAACTTCTTAAATGCTAAAGCTCTGTGACTGATACTATGTTTAAACTCTGGATCCATCTCACCAAATGTATAATTATATCCCAATGGTTTAAAGATTGGATCATAACCAAATCCAAAATTACCTTTAGGTGGCCATGAAAATTTACCATCAATTTTTCCAGATACTGTTATGTTATTTCCATTGGGCCAACTAAGTGACAAAGCACATACAAAGAAGCATTTATAATTCGGATTTTTTACTTTATTCATTGAATCGTTGATTTTAGACATTGCAAGATTAAAATTTTTTTCTTTTCCTGCCCATCTAGCAGAATAAATACCTGGTTCATTGTTTAGATCACAAAAGCAAATTCCACTATCATCTGACAAACTTGGAATTCCTGTTTTTTTACACACGTAAGATGATTTAATTAAAGCGTTTTTTTCAAAGGTATTACCATTTTCAATTGGCTCTTTTAAATTGAAATCATTTGCAGACAAAACCTGAATTTGTAGAGGTTTTAGCATAATTTTAATTTCTTCAACCTTGCCTTCATTATGACTAGCAATTACTAATTTATTATCGTTAAATATATGTTTTTTCATAAAATTTAATTTAAACCTAGAGCTTCCATTTGAATTTTAAATATATTCTTTGTACCTATTTCTGCCAGATTTAAAAGTCTTTGAAATTGTTCTTTATTGAATGGTTTTTCCTCAGCTGTTGTCTGTATCTCAACAATTCCATTATTTGAAGTCATAACAAAATTTCCATCAGTTTCTGCGCTTGAGTCTTCTTCATAGTCCAAATCAATTAATTCTTGATTTTCGCAAATACCGCAGGATATAGCTGCAACTTGGTCTATTATTGGGTTTTCTGATAATTTTCCTGATTTGAGTAAAAAGTGAATCGCTTGATAAAGGGCTACCCATGCCCCAGTTATAGATGCAGTTCTTGTACCTCCATCGGCTTGTATAACATCACAATCTATCTTTATCTGAAATTCAGCCAATTTTCCTAAGTCAACAACTGATCTGAGTGATCTTCCAATAAGTCTTTGAATTTCTTGAGTTCGCCCTGAAGGCTTTCCTTTAGTCACTTCTCTATCCATTCTAGAATGAGTGGATCTTGGGAGCATTCCATATTCTGCAGTAATCCATCCTTTACCAGAATTTCTTAACCATAGTGGTAATTTACTTTCAACTGAAGCAGTACACAAAACATGAGTTTTTCCAAATTTTGCAAAGCATGATCCCTCAGCATAAGGAGAAAAATTTGCTTCAAGTGATATACTTCTTAATTCGTCGAAATTTCTATTTGAAGGTCGTTTAAACATTAGCATTTATAATTAGTAAAATTTATTCATAGTTTGCACAAATTACATAAATTTGTTTTTAGCTTTATAATTTTTTAACTCTTGTAAATCAACCTAATATTTATTATGTGAATATTAATTATTAAAAATTTGGAGTCTGAAATTGTCTAAAAATAAGGTGACATCAAAAACAGATAATAAAGATGAAAACTCTTTGGAAGAAAACATCAACATTGAACCAGATACAAATACTGGCGAAGTTAAAGTAGATGGAAATGAAGATGAAAATATTTCAATCGAACAAAAAGTTGAAAATCAGAATAATGAAATTAAAGAACTTAAAGATCAACTCTTAAGAACTTTAGCTGAAAGTGAAAACTTAAGAAAAAGAACAATTAAGGAGATTGCCGACGCTAAAAAATATAGTCACATTTATTTTATAAGAGACTTAGTTTCATCGGTTGATAATCTACAAAGAGCACTAGAGGCAGTTCCAGATGATAAATCACAACTCTCTGAGCCAATAAAGAACTTAGTTATTGGTTTAGAAATTGTTGAAAAGGAAATATTAAACACGTTTGAAAAACATAGTTTAAAACAAATTAATCCACTAGGAGAGAAGTTTGATTATAACCTTCACCAAGCAATGTTTGAAGTTCCAACAAATGAAAAAGAACCAGGGTATGTTGTTGAAGTTTCACAAAAAGGATTTCTTTTACATGACAGACTAGTTAGGCCAGCAATGGTAGGAATATCAAAAAAATCTGAAGAAGAAACTTCAGAACAAAATAATAAAAAAAATGAATAGAAATAATTTTTATTTATAATCTTGTAAATTCAACAACTTAACCCATATAAAAATTTATATAATTTAAATAATTAATTCGTAGGAATTATTCTGAATTTAGGGAGCGCATTAATGGCAAAAGTTATAGGTATCGATTTAGGTACAACGAATTCATGTGTATCTGTGATGGATGGTAAATCACCTAAGATTATTGAAAATAGTGAAGGTGCCAGAACAACACCGTCTATGGTAGGCATTACAGATGACGAACGATTAGTTGGACAACCTGCTAAAAGACAGGCAGTAACAAATCCTGAAAACACTTTATTTGCCATTAAAAGATTGATAGGTCGAAGACATGATGACGAATATTCCAAAAAATTTTCTGAATTAGTACCATATAAAATTATATCCGCCAAAAATGGGGATGCATGGGTTAAAGCTAACGGACAAGACTATGCACCCTCTGAGGTATCTAGCTTTATCTTGCGAAAACTCAAGGAAGATGCGGAAGCATTTCTTGGAGAAAAAGTAGAAAAAGCCGTAATTACAGTGCCTGCTTACTTCAATGATGCACAAAGACAAGCAACAAAAGATGCGGGAAAAATTGCTGGATTAGAGGTCCTCAGAATTATAAATGAACCAACTGCCGCTGCTCTAGCTTATGGTCTTGACAAAAAAGAAAGTGGTACAATTGCAGTTTATGATCTAGGTGGCGGAACATTTGATGTATCAATCCTAGAAGTTGGAGATGGTGTTTTTGAAGTAAAATCAACAAATGGTGACACATTTCTAGGAGGAGAAGATTTTGATCAAAGAATAATTGATTACATAGCTGATCAATTCAAAAAAGACAATGGAATTGACTTAAGGTCTGATAAATTAGCTCTTCAAAGAATGAAAGAGGCTGCCGAAAAAGCTAAAATAGAACTTTCTAGTGCAGCTCAAACTGATATCAATCTACCTTTTGTAACAGCTGATGCAAGTGGGCCAAAACATCTTAATGTAAAATTAACAAGATCACATTTTGAAAGTATTGTAGATGATCTAATTACTAAAAGCATTAATCCATGCAAAGCAGCCTTGAAAGATGCAGGAGTTAATGCAAGTGATATTGATGAGGTTATTCTTGTCGGTGGAATGACTAGAATGCCAAAAATAGTTGAAGCTGTAACCTCATTTTTTAAGACAGAACCTCATAGAGGTGTAAACCCTGACGAAGTTGTTGCCTCAGGTGCAGCTATACAAGGTGGGGTTTTAATGGGTGACGTAAAAGACGTTCTTCTATTGGATGTTACTCCGTTATCATTAGGAATTGAGACATTGGGTGGTGTGTTTACAAGATTAATTGAAAGAAACACAACCATTCCTTCAAAAAAATCTCAGATTTTTTCAACTGCTGAAGATAATCAATCAGCTGTCACAATTAGAGTTTCTCAGGGTGAAAGAGAGATGGCCTCAGATAATAAATCTTTAGGCGAATTTAACTTGGAGGGTATTGCACCTGCTCCAAGAGGAGTACCCCAAATCGAAGTCACATTTGATATTGATGCAAATGGTATTGTTAACGTAAGTGCTCAAGACAAAGCTACTGGAAAAGCTCATAATATTACAATACAAGCATCAGGTGGACTTGAAGAAAATGAAATTGAAAGAATGGTAAAAGAAGCCGAGGATAATGCTGAAGCGGATAAAGAAAAAAGAGAAGCCATAGATGCTAGAAATCAAGCTGAGTCAATGATACATGGAGCCCAAAAATCACTATCAGATTTAGGTGATAAGGCTGAGGAAAATGCAAAGAAAGAGGTAGAAGATGCTGTTGCTGAACTCAAAACGGCTTTAGAAGGCGAAGATATTTCAATAATAAAAGAAAAAACATCGTCTTTATCAGCAGTTATGATGAAGATGGGAGAAGCAGCTTACAAAGCAAATGAAGCAAACAATGCTGAGAGCGCAGACAATGCAGATGATACTGGTGAAAGTAAAGAAGATGTTGTGGATGCTGATTTCGAAGAAGTCAAAGATAATGAAGAAAAGAAAGATGCTTCGTAAATAGACTAAAGATAAACTTAAGGCATAATTTATGGCACGTGATTATTACGAGATACTTGGTTTATCTAAATCTGCGTCGGATAGTGAAATAAAATCTTCTTACCGTAAATTAGCTATGAAGTATCACCCTGACAGAAATCCTGGTGATAAAAAAGCAGAAGAAAAATTCAAAGAGATATCAGAATCTTATGAGATTTTAAAAGATCCCCAAAAAAAAGCTGCTTACGATCAGTTTGGACATGCAGCATTCTCTCAAGCTGGTGGAGGAAGTCCAGGTGGAGGATTTTCGGGTTTTGGAAGTGGTGGTTTTTCAGATATTTTTGAAGATATGTTTGGAATGGGAAGTGATTCAAGGAGAAGATCTGCTTCTGCGGGCTCAGATTTAAGATATGATTTATCTATTTCTCTTGAACAAGCTTTTTCTGGGGACCAAGTCGAAATTTCCCTAACAGTACCTGGAAAATGTGAATCATGTAATGGAACCGGAGCTAATAAAGGTTCACAACCAAAGCAGTGTGGTCAATGTGGTGGATATGGAAAAGTAAGAGCTCAACAAGGATTTTTTACAATAGAAAGGACTTGTGCGGCATGTTCTGGTGCAGGAGAAATTATTGGTGATCCTTGTAGACCCTGTAAAGGTCAGGGACGAGTTAATAAAAATAAAAAGCTATCAGTGAATGTCCCAGCTGGTGTAGATAACGGCACGCGTATTCGTCTTTCTGGTGAAGGAGAAGCTGGTCCAAGAGGTGCATCCGCTGGCGATTTATACATTTTTATTGATATAAAAGATCATTCCCTTTTTCAAAGAGACGGAAAAGATACTTTTATCGAGGTGCCGGTAAACTTTATTGACGCTGTTTTAGGAAATTCCATTCAAGTTCCATGTATTGATGGGTCTAAAGCAAAAATGAACTTAAGTGCTGGAACACAAAGTGGAACTCGTTTAAGAATGAAGGGTAAAGGTATGCCTGCATTACGAGGTGGAACTAGAGGCGATCAATATGTACAAATTAATGTTGAAACGCCGGTCGGCCTCTCAAGAAAACAAGAAGAGTTATTTAATCAAATTAAAGATTCAGGATTAGAAAAAATCAGTCCTAAAACTAGTAGATTTAAAAAATTAATTCAGTAATTTAAAATTTGTGTATACTTATACACTGAATTAATAAAAGAGATTACTATGAAAAAAATATCTATTTCTATCCCTGGCAGTAATGGCAAGATGGGTAAAACTCTCCTAAGCCTTATATTAGAAAGTTCTAAATATGAAATAGCATCAGCAACATGTTTACCCAATGAGGACGAAGTAGGTGTTGACGTTGGTTTGTTTGCTGGAAAAAGCAAAATTAATAAGGAAATAAATGCAGAACCTTCTTCAATGTTTCAAAACTCTAATGTACTAATCGATTTCACTGCTCCAGATGCAACAATGTTTCATGCTAAAGAATGTCATAAAAACAATATGGCAATTGTAATTGGTACAACTGGATTAAACGCTGATCAAGAAAATGAATTACGATCTTTTTCTAAAAAAATACCTATTGTTTATTCTGCTAATTTTTCAATAGGAGTAACTTTGTTGTCTCAACTAGTTTCAAACGCCACAAAAACACTTGGCTTTGACTGGGATATTGAAGTTTTAGAAATGCATCATAAACAAAAAGTTGACTCGCCATCTGGGACTGCATTATTGCTTGGAAAATCGGCTGCAGACGCAAGAAAACAAGATCTGTCAAATGTAAAATCCATTTCACGTGATGGATTAGTTGGAAAAAGAAAATCAGATGAAATAGGTTTCGCAGTTTTAAGAGGCGGTGATGTTGTTGGAGAACACTCAGTATTATTTTGTAACTCTGGAGAGAGAATAGAATTAGCTCATAAAGCTACAGACAGGTCGATTTTTGCTTCTGGAGCTTTACGTGCTTCATATTGGGCCGCAAGTGCAGAACCAGGTTTTTATTCTCTTGCAGATGTGTTGGAAAATGGTGGATAAATATAATTAATTCATTATTTGTTTTATTTCTTCTAAACAAGACTTAATATTAACTGTTCCATCTAATTTTGTGGGTCTTTTTTCAATATAATTTACTAAATAAATTCTATTTTTTTTTAGCAAAAACACATCTATAAAACATTCTTTAAAATGATATTGGTAATTTTTTAATTTTCCCTCTTCTTTGACAAAGTGGCTTTTACCAAGTGTCTTGACAAGTTTTTCTTCATCCCAATTTATAAACTTATCTAAACTAAATTTATTAGTATTTTGTATTTTTACTTGTCTTTGTAAAGCTAGCTTTTGAACTGTTTGTGTTTGTTTAGGCATTTCTATTGGAGCCATTTCGCTATTTTTCGTAAATTTTTCAAAAGAATATTTTGATGATTTATTTTTTTTATCTAACACCTCCACATTAGAATTTTTATTGACATTTTGATTAAAAATGTTTTGGTGTTCAAAGGTGTGGCATGCATTAATAGAAAAAACTATACAAAAACCAAAGATAATTTTAATAAGAATAGACTTCATAAATCATATTCATAAATATTCTTAGTAAAGAAGTCTATTTAAAAAATCATTTTGAGGATTAAATGAAAAAATCTAAAGTTGAAATTTGTTTTATTGGTAACGCAATTGTAGATATTTTATCTAAAACAAGCAATGAAATGCTCCATAAGCTCAGAATACCCAAGGGTTCTATGCAAATTGTTGACCAAGATACATGTGAAAAAATTTTGAAACATATTCAAAACCCATCAATTATTTCTGGTGGAAGCGCAGCAAATACAGCAGTGGGTTACAACTCATTTGGAGGTAAATGTTGCTTTATAGGTCAAATTGGTAACGATAAGTTTGGGGATTTGTTTTCAAAGGATCTAAATAATTCTGGTGTACTTTTTCAAGATAAAGATCTTCAATTACAAGAAAAAACTTCTAAAAGTATTGTTTTAGTTACTCCTGATGCAGAGAGAAGTATGAATACTTTTTTAGGAGCTAGTAACAAATTTAATATTAAATCTTTTGACGAACAATTTATAATTAATAGTAATATAATTTATATTGAAGGTTATTTATTTGACCAACCTGAGGCAAAAGAGGCAATATATTATTGTTGTAATTTGGCAAAATCTCATGATAAAAAAATAGCTTTGAGCTTATCAGATTTATTTTGTGTTGATAGACATAGAAAAGATTTTTTTAAATTAATTGATGAATATGTTGATATTATTTTTGCAAATGAAGAAGAAATTAAAAGTTTGTATCAATCAGAATTGAAAGAAAGCATAAATAACATAAAAAACAATGTTGATTTTGGTGCTATAACACTTGGTTCAAGAGGCTCTGTTGTCTTTGAAAATAAACTTGAATATTTTGTAGATCCAATAAGTTTAGAAGAGCTAGTTGATACAACTGGTGCAGGTGATTTATTTGCTGCTGGTTTTTTGTTTGGTTTTATTAATAAATACTCAATTGAAAAATGTGGACATTTAGGAAACAAAGCAGCCTCAGAAATCATAAAATATATCGGAGCCCGTCCTAAAACTTCACTCAAAGCAATTTTATAATATATTATTTATCTTGAAAAAATTGCATTATATGTAGCAATTGATGCAGAGTTAACAATATCTGATACAGACGAACCCATTTGAACAATTTGGAAGGGCTTTTCGCCACCTATCATAAGTGGTCCTAAAATAGATCCGCCACCAAGTTTTTGCAATAATTTAAAAGATATATTTGCTGCAAGGAGGCTTGGCATTATTAAAACGTTAGCAGGACCAGATAGTCTGCAGAATGGATAATTTTCTTTTATCAGATTATAATCTAAAGCAACCTCTGGTGTCATTTCACCATCAAACTCGAAATCAACTTGTTTTTTATCAAGTATATTTACTGCTTCTTTTAAATCTTTTGAACTAGGTCTAGATAAGCTTCCAAAATTAGAGAATGACAATAAAGCTACACGAGGTTTATAACCAAGGTTTTTAACAGTATTAGCAATACCTGTTGCTATATTGGCCAATTGTTCTGAGTTTGGTGTGTCATGTATATTTACATCTCCAATAAAAACAGTTCTCTCTTTTGACACCATCATAGACATAGATAAAAAACTTTGGTTATTTTTTGAAGAAATTACTTTAGTAATGTCGTTAAAGCATCTGCCAAATGGTCTAGTAACTCCAGTAACCATCGCATCTGCATCACCAGCAGATACCATAGATGCTGCAAATACGTTCCTATCTTGGTTAATTAGTCTTTGACAATCTCTTCTTAAATGTCCATCTCTATGAAGTAACTTATATAAATTGTCTGTGTATTTTTGATTTTTTTTACTAAGACTAGCATTATGTATTATAAGCTCATTAAGCCCCTCTAAATTTACCCTGTCCATTGTTTCTTTAACTCGATTTTCTCTACCAATTAATATTGGTATTCCAAACCCTGAATTATAAAATGATAAAGCTGCTCTTATAGTTTTCTCCTCCTCTCCTTCTGCAAAAACAACCTTTTGTTTTTTCCCTTTTATTCTAGCTTTAATTGGCTCTAAAATAGAAGCTATAGGATTAGTTCTTCCTTCTAATTCTCTTTTATATGCCTCTAAATTTTTGATAGGTTGTTTTGCAACACCACTATCCATTGCTGCTTTAGCTACAGCAGATGATACTGACGAAATCAGCCTTGGATCAAAAGGAGCTGGTATTATATAATCATTGCCATAATGGAGTTGAACACCGTGGTATGCGGCATTTACTTCATCTGGCACATCTTCTCTAGCTAATTCAGCTATAGCATTGGCAGCTGCAATTTTCATTTCCTCATTAATTGTTGTAGCTCTTACATCAAGAGCACCTCTAAAGATATACGGAAATCCAAGTACATTATTAACTTGGTTTGGGTAATCTGATCTTCCAGTAGCGACAATTGCATCGGATCTTACGCTTTTAACATCCTCTGGCATGATTTCAGGAATAGGATTGGCCATAGCAAATATTATTGGCTTCTCAGCCATGCTTTTTACCATTTTTTTTGTTACTGAACCAGGAACTGATAAACCTAAAAAAACATCTGCATTTTTTAGAGCATCTTCTAAAGTTCTTAATTTGGTATCAACTGTATGACCAGATTTCCACTGATTCATATTACTTTGTCTACCTTTATATAATACACCATCTCTATCAACTAAGATAATATTATTATTTTTTGCTCCCATCGCCTTTAAGAGTTCAACGCAAGCTATGGAAGCGGCGCCAGCGCCATTACTTACAAATTTAGTATCCTCTATTTTTCTATTAGTTAAATGAAGAGCATTTATGATTCCTGCTGCGGTTACAATAGCTGTTCCATGTTGATCATCATGAAAAACTGGAATATTCATTTTTTCTCTTAATTTTTGTTCAATTATGAAACAATCAGGAGCCTTAATATCTTCTAGATTAATTCCTCCAAAGCTAGGTTCGAGCAAAGAAACTGCATCAACAAATCTTTCTGTGTCTTCTGTATCTACTTCTAGATCTATTCCATCCACGTCTGCAAATTTTTTAAATAATACTGATTTTCCTTCCATAACTGGTTTTGAAGCAGCAGCCCCAATGTTCCCAAGCCCTAACACTGCAGTACCATTAGAAATAACGGCAACGATATTTCCTTTTGATGTATAATCGTAAATTTTATCAGGATTTTTTTCAATTTCTAGACATGGAGTAGCAACACCAGGGGAATATGCTAAAGACAAATCATTAGAGCTAATAAGAGGTGTCGTTGGTGTTATTTCTAGTTTTCCGGGGCGACCTTTTTTGTGATACTCCAAGGCTTCTTTTTCTAGGTTAGATTTGTTATCAGCATCGTTATTGGTAGTAGACATTTTTTCCTCAAAAACTAAAAATAATTAATTTCAGATTATAACTTAAATTTTTTAAAAGATCTTAATAAATTGTATTTTATTACAGATATTTCGATTATAAATAAAGTTGCATTAAGTTTTAAAGGAAAATTATGTTATTGTGAAAAATGTACATACTCCAATGATGGAGCAATATTTAAATATTAAAAATAAATATAAAGATGCCTTATTGTTTTATAGAATGGGAGACTTTTATGAGTTATTTTTTGAAGATGCAATTGTAGCTTCAGACGCATTAGACATTGCTTTAACTAAAAGAGGTAAATCTAATGGTAAAGATATTCCCATGTGTGGTGTTCCTTTTCAATCAGCTGACAATTATTTGCCAAAATTAATTAAAAAAGGTTTTAATGTTGCTGTATGTGAGCAAACAGAAACTGCTGAAGAGGCTAAACTTAATTTAAAAAAAGGACCTCTTAAAAGAGAAGTTGTAAGAATAATTTCACCAGGCACTTTAACAGAAGATAATTTGCTAGAGAGAAAAAACAATAATTATTTAGGGGCTATATCAATATTTAATGGTTCAATTTCTGTTGCATGGGTAGATGTCTCGACAGGATATTTTAAATCTAGACTTATTGGAAAAGAAAATAATCCAAATCAAAAACAATTATTAACCAATTTTATGTTACGGAAGGATTTTTCAGAAATATTGATCTCTGATGATATGGATATGGATTATATAATTGATGAATGGCGACCTTTAATAAAAAAACAATCTCCTAGTTTATTCCACTACCAATCTTGCTTTGATCAGATTTGTTCATATTATTCGGTTGTTTCATTAGAGGGTGTTGGCTCCTTTAGCAAAGGAGAAATTATCGCAGCTGGTGTATTGTTATCTTACTTAAAATTAACTCAATGTGGAAAAATACCATTTCTTTCAATGATTAAATCTGAAAATACTAATGAATTTTTAGAGATTGATTATTTTACCCAAAAATCGCTTGAAATTCTTAAAAATTTGTCAGGAGATATTGAAGGAAGTTTAATTTCTTGTATAGATGAAACAAAAACTGCTAGTGGTGCAAGGTTACTAAGGCAGAGAATAATTGAGCCATTTTATGATCTCAGTCTCATACAGGACAGATATGATGTGATCAATTGGATTTTAGGAAATAATATTGATATAAATAATTATCGAGATAGCTTAAAAAGCATCCCAGATCTTGAGAGATCTTTATCGAGAATTTCATTATCAAGAGGCAGTCCCAAAGACTTGCTATTAATTTCTAAAGGCCTAGTTAGTACAAAAGAAATTTCCGAAAATTTGAAATTAAATCAGAAAAAAAACTTAAAACCTAGGTTGCTAAATTCAATTTTGGATAGTCTTAAGATAGACTATAATCTTTTCTTGAATATTAAAAAAGCTCTAAAATCAGAGGTACCATTAATTTCTAAAGAAGGTGGATTTATAAAAGATGGTTTTAATGCAGAACTAGATTTCTTGAGAAATCTTAGAAATAATGAGTTAAATCAAATAATGAAACTTCAAAAGAAGTACTCAGAAATTACTAAAATTAATTCATTGAAAATTAAACACAACAGAATGCTTGGTTATCACATTGAAGTAAGAGCTATGCATGATAAATCAATAAGAAATATTGATTTATTTATTCATAGGCAAACCACTGCTCAAGCATCAAGATTTACAACAAATGAACTTGTCGACATAGAAACACAAATACTAAACTCATTTGAAAAAGCAATTAAAATAGAACTAGAAATTTTCAGTGATTTTGCTAATCAAATATTACAAAAAGGCAAAGAGATTTTAAATATTGTACATTCTATTTCGGAATTAGACATTTTTTTTATGGTAGCTAACCAGTCAGTATCGAGAAATTATATTTGTCCTAATATTTCTAACAACAAAATATTAGAAATTACTGGTGGAAGACATCCTGTTGTAGAACAAAAGATGAAACTTTCAGAAGATTCATTTATTTCAAATGATTGTAAATTAAATAATGAAGATTTGATATGGTTAATAACTGGTCCTAATATGGCAGGAAAATCCACATATCTTAGACAAAATGCATTAATAGTTATAATGGCACAAGCTGGTTTATTTGTACCTGCAAAAAAAGCAAAAATAGGCTTGTTTGACAAAATATTTTCTAGAGTGGGGGCATCTGATGATTTGGCAAAAGGACAATCTACTTTTATGATTGAAATGATAGAAACCTCTCTAATTTTAAATACGTCTACTGAAAAGTCCTTAGTAATACTTGACGAAATTGGAAGAGGCACTTCTACATTTGATGGTTTAGCAATTGCTTGGTCAGTTTTAGAGTATTTACATGAGAAAATTAAACCAATAACATTATTTGCAACTCATTATCATGAATTAACAGCTCTAAAAGATAATCTAAAAAATCTATCATGCCATAAGATGTCTGTTAAAGAATGGAATAATTCAATAATTTTTATGCATAAAATTTTAGATGGAGAAGCTGATAAATCTTATGGAATTCATGTTGCAAAATTAGCAGGAATTCCATCCATAGTAACTGATAATGCAGCAAAAATTTTATCTGATCTTCAAAGTAAAAACCAAAAAAAGAAAAATTATAATAAAGAAACAGTCACAGTTAATGCAAAAGAAATTGAGAATTTTTTAGAAGAGTTTGATAAAATAGACGTTGATGACATAAGTCCACGTCAGTCTCTAGACTTTTTATATAAACTCAAATCAAAAAGACATAGACAGAGCAATGGTTAAAGTAAATTTAAAAAATAAATTTTCATTTCTTAATAAGTCTAAAGAAATTAACTCCAATAACAGTAATTTTGAATTAGAAGAAAATATTAATACTAACGCAAACTGGTTTCAAAGTATGGAACCTCTCACCTACGCTAAAAAAAAAGGAAAAAAATTATATAAATTCAAAAAAATAAAAATTAATCATAAAGATACAAAAAATTTCAAAAAATTACTATTCAATGATTTAAAGAAACAATTAGATCAATACAAAAAAAAAATAAGACAAGAGTTTTTAAAAACATCTGACGGTTCACTTAATGTTGGTCTAAATGTAATTTTAATTGATAGTATGTTAATAGAGATTATAAACAATACTTATAAACATATTTTTAGGAACATTGATTTTAAATTATCGATCATAGCTGTTGGTGGATATGGCAGAGGTGAACTTGCACCTTATTCTGATTTAGATTTATTGTTTCTTATTCAAGATGATTTAAATAAAACTGAAACTAAAAATATAGAAGCTCTTATTAAGTTAATTCTATATTTATTATGGGATTTAGGTTACACGGTAGGGCATTCTACAAGAACTATTTTAGATTGCATTAAAGAAAGTAAGCTAGATCTTACTGTTGCGACAAGTTTATTAGAGAAAAGATTCATAGCAGGCAATGAACAAAATTTTGATTTATTAAACTCTAAATTTAACTCCTTCATTTCAAACAGTAAAACGTTAAATTTTGTAGAAGAAAAGTTAAAAGAAGCTGACTTAAGACATAAAAAGTTTGGTGGATCTCGTTATGTTGTTGAACCTAACGTTAAAGATGGTAAGGGAGGATTAAGAGACCTCCACACCTTAATCTGGATTTCAAAGTTTGCATATAAGGTAGATACTATATCTAAGTTAATTAAAATGGGCGCTTTTTCTAAAAACGAGGCTCTAACATTTGCAGAAGCACAACGCTTTTTGCTCTCAGTAAGATGTCATCTTCATTATAGGGCCGAAAGAGAAGATGACAGGCTAGCAATGGATGCACAATTAGAAATTGCCAAAAGTATGAACTTTAAAAATACTATTACGCATAAAGATGTTGAAAGATTTATGAAAAGATATTTCCTCGCCACAAAAACAGTCGGAAATTTAACAAGAATTTTTTGTGCAGCTATTGAAACGGAGTTCAACAAGCATTTTAGATTAAGTTTTTTAAACTTTAAAAAAAGCGAAAATGTAGATCCTTTTAGTATTGAAACAGGCCGTTTATATGTAAAAAGTAAAAATATACTCACAGAAAACCCTGTAAATATAATAAAACTTTTCTATATTTCTCACGAAAAAAATATAGACATTCACCCTATTACATTGAGATTAATAACAAGTTTAACAAAGTTAATTAATTCTGAAGTAAGGTATGACTTTACAGCAAACCAAATGTTTTTAGATATATTAACAAGTCAGAGAGATTCAACAAGAACTCTGAGGTTGATGAATGAATCCAACCTATTAGGCAAATTTATACCTGAATTTCAAAAAATTGTTTGTTTGATGCAATTTGATATGTATCACTCCTATACAGTAGACGAACATACAATTTTTACAATTTCTAATCTTCACTCTTTAAAAAATGGAAAATTTAAAGATTTTGCTCCACTTGCCAGTAAAGTAATACTAGAAATAAGCTCTTATAGATGTCTTTTTGTAGCAATGCTACTTCATGATATTGCAAAAGGAAGGAAAGGGGACCACTCAGTCAATGGCGCCATAGTTGCATCAACAGTTTGTCCTAGGTTAGGGTTAAGTGACGATGAAACTGAAATTGTTAAATGGCTAGTACTCAACCATTTACTATTAAGCAAGACGGCTTTTAGATATGAATTAGGAGATCCAAAAATAATCAAAGATTTTGCAGAAAAAGTAAAAACTGTTGAAAAATTGAAATTATTATTAGTTCTAACTGTAGCAGATATAAAAGGTGTTGGGCCAGAAATATGGAATGACTGGAAAGGCTCACTTATCTCTGACTTATATTTAAAATGCTTAAATTTTCTTCAAAAAAGAACATCTACTAAAAATGTTTATGAAAATGTCAAAACAACAAAGGAGTTATTTAAAAGCGATTTGTTTAAAAATGGTATCAAGAACGAGTCAATAGAACAGTACTGCAAGAATTATTATAAAAATTACTGGGAAATATTCAGTTTACAAACTCTCATTAATCACTTTCATATATTTAAAAAAATGGAAGACGACAGAAAAAAGTTTAAAATATATCTATCTGAAGAAAGTGATTTACAAGCAACTGAGCTGATTGTTATTGCACCAGATCATCATGGTCTATTCTCTCTTATATCAGGCCTGGTAGCCGCATCGGGATATGATATTGTTAGTGCAAAAATTATTACAAGATCAGATGGTTATGCGTTAGATACATTTTTTATTCAAAATAAAGAAAAAAAACCAATTTTAGAAGATTATCTTAAAAAAAAATTAATTAAAACAATTTCTCTTGGCTTAGAAGGTAATTTTGACATAGAAAAAGCATTAAATATAAAATGGGAAGAAATTCCTGCCCGTTTCAGAGCTGTAAAGGCTCCTACAAGAATAAAAGTGGATAATAAAACAAGTGAAAACTTTACTATTTTGGATATTAAATGCAAAAATGCACCGGGAGTTTTATATAAAATTACAAAAACTTTAACTAGTTTAGGTATTCAAATAAACACTGCAAATGTCTCTACATATGGTGACAGAGTGGTAGATATTTTTTACATAAAAAATGCATTTGGCTCAAAAGTTGATGACACAACAACAATAGATAAAATAAAGAAGTCAATTTCTAAAATACTAGAAGAAATCAATTATACTTAATAAAAATTAAACACATGAGAAATCCAGAAAAAAACAAAACATCTTTTTTCATAAGAGGTTTTACCCAATCAGCCTTTCTAACAGTTATAAGTCGTATATCTGGTTTTATTAGAGATATTTTTATTGCAGGTTTTTTAGGTGCGGGCATTTTTTCAGATATATTTCTAATAGCATTTAAATTGCCTAATTTATTCAGAAGAATTACGGCTGAAGGAGCCCTTACTTCTGCGTTTTTGCCAATTTACTCTAAATTAAAGACACAAAATGGAGAAGTCTTAGCGTTTATTTATTTTAAAAAAGTTTTATACAGGGTTATTTTCTCTTTGTTTATTTTAATGATTATATTTCAAATCATTATGCCATTTATAGTTCATTTTTTAGCTCCTGGATTTTTGAATAACCAAAATGTCGTAGACCAAACAACAACACTTTCAAGAATAACAATAATTTTCATGCCATTAATTTCAATCGTAGCTATTCTTGGTGTTGCAACAAATGTTTCTGGAAAATTTTGGGTTCTAGCATTTACTCCAACAATTTTAAACACAAGTATAATTCTAGGATGTTTTTTTATTAATGATTATTGGATTATAAAATCCTTACCTCTGGCTATTGCAACTGTTTTTGGAGGATTAATTCAAATAATATTTATACTAATAATGATAAAAAAATTTAAGATTTTCAATTTTAAAAATTTAGAAAAAAATATAAATAATAGAAATATTAATAAACAAATACAATTTCAATTAAGCCAAACTTGGAAAAAATTTTTACCGGCGGCATTTGGTGGTGGTATTTTACAAATAAATTTATTAGTTGATACTATTTTAGCTAGCTTACTTGGATTTGGATCTATTTCTTATCTTTATTTTGCTGACAGAATAGCTCAGTTACCTTTAGGTATAATTGGAATTGCTTTAGGAACAACTCTTTTAACTTCACTGTCAAAATCAATTGCCAGCAAAGATACTAATCAATTTTCAAAAGAATTAATTATTTCATTAAAGATAGGCTTGTTTTTTTCAATTCCTGCAGCATTAGTTTTTATTAATTTTAGTGATTTATTAGTAAAAGTATTATTTGAAAGAGGAGAGTTTAGTTTTCAAGAAACAATTCAAACATCACATGCATTATTAGCATATGCATTTGGAGTTCCAGCTTTCATTTTGCTTAAATCATGTCAACCAGCATTTTTGGCAGAAGGTAATACAAAAACTCCCATGTATATTGGTTTTGTAATTTTAATTTTAAATATAATCTTATCATTTAGTTTAATGTTTTTTCTAAAGCATACTGGTATTGCCTTAGCCACCTCAATAGTATCTTGGATAGGAACAATAATTTATATAACACTCTTAATAAAAGCTAAGAAAATTATAAAGCCTAAATTTTCATTTAAAGAAGAAGATTCAAATTTATTTTCAGTTATTTTGTATGGTCTGAAAATCACTCTTATTTCTTCTTTGATGATATTATGCATGAAACTAGTTCAACACATATTAGAAATTAACAATATCAACGATACTTTTGCATTAATAATTTTATGTATATTTGGTTTTTTATTGTATATTTTGACATCTAAGATTTTTAGATATATTCCTCAAGAATTATACCAATTTTTATCTCTGAAACTCAAGAAAGCAAAATAATACAATGATAAATTTACGATTAAAAAAAAGTAATAAAAGAATATTTTCAGGCATACAACCAACAGGTAATTTACATTTAGGTAATTATTTGGGTGCAATAAAAAATTGGGTAAATCTTCAAGGAGATATCTTTTCAATATTTTCAATCGTAGATTTACACGCAATTACCGTTCCTCAAGAACCTTCCCAACTTAAATCTTCAACTCATGAAGTAACAGCGGCAATTATTGCATCAGGAATAGATCCTAAAAGTGCCATTGTATTTAACCAATCTTCAGTAAAAGAACATGCAGAATTAGCCTGGATATTCAATTGTGTGTGTAGAATAGGATGGTTAAATAGAATGACACAATTTAAGGAAAAAGCTGGGAAAAATAGAGAAAAAGCCACTGTTGGTTTGTATGGATATCCAGTTCTAATGGCTGCAGATATTCTGTTATATAGAGCCACACATGTTCCTGTGGGAGACGATCAAAAACAACATATTGAATTAGCCAGGGATATAGCATCCTCTTTTAACAATATGTTTGCTCATGATAATCAAAAGGATTTTTTTTCTTTACCTGAGCCACAAATTTTAGGTCAGGCTACACGAGTTATGAGTCTCAGAGATGGAACAAAAAAAATGAGTAAATCTGATGCTTCTGATGCATCTAGAATAAACTTAACTGATACTAAAGAAGAAATTTCAAATAAAATCAAAAAAGCTAAAACTGATCCTCACCCATTACCTGAAACCTTAGAAGAACTTCGTGCAAGACCAGAGGCCTTAAATTTAATAAATATTTATTCATCATTATCCAATCAATCAATTGACCAAACTTTAAGTCAATTTTGCGGACAAGGGTTTTCTTCTTTTAAACCTAAACTCATTGACTTGGCCATTGAAACATTAAACCCAATTTCATTTGAAATGAATAAGTTATTAAATGATCGTAAAGAAATTGATAAAATATTAAGGATTGGTGCAGACAATGCTAGAAAAATTGCAGAACCTGTATTAAAACAAGTAAAAGAATTAGTTGGTTTTGTGATTTAGAAAGTAAATTTGTAGTAATTTAAAAAAAAATGATTATATAATTATCAGGAGGTTAATTATGTTTATTCAAACTGAAGACACACCAAATCCAGAAACATTAAAATTTATTCCTGGCGATATCATTCTTAAAACTGGAACTGCAGATTTTTCAAGTAAAGAGGTTGCCTCGGATTCACCATTGGCTTTAAGGTTATTTGAAATTGATGGAGTTAGTAGAGTTTTTTTAGCAACGGACTTTATCTCAGTAACAAAAGATCCTCAATTACAATGGAATAACCTAAAGCCTTCAATATTAACAGGAATTATGGAACATTATTCTTCCGGTCTTCCAGCAATTAATGATACAGAGAAAAAAAACTCTGAATTAAATAATATTGAAGATTCAGAAACTATAAAACAAATTAAAGATTTATTAGAAACTCGTGTTAGGCCGGCTGTCGCTATGGATGGAGGAGATATTACATTTTGTTCTTTTGAATCAGGTGTTGTAACATTGCAAATGAAAGGAGCATGCGCTGGATGTCCTTCTAGTACGGCTACTTTAAAAATGGGTATTGAGAATATGCTTAGACATTACATTCCTGAAGTTACTGAAGTAAGGGCAGCAGAATTATAAAAAAAATTTAATTTAAAATAATTTTATAACCTAAAATCATGTTATGAGTTTACGTCGTTACAATGAAGTTTTGTTTTTAATAATTATTATTTCATTTTTTATGATTGGTTTTTTAGGGCCAAAATTTTGGAAGATATCACAACCAATATTTAGTTTTAAATCTATTCAGTATAATTTTAGTAATCCTGTTGTAAGTATTGATAAATTAAATCAATTTTATTCTAACAATAATTATTTATCTTCAGATCAATTCAATAATAAAGTAGTGGTATTTAGGTGGTCCGAAAATATTTTGAATTATATAAAAAAAGATATACCCATTCCAAGAATGTATTTCCCTTACATCCCTAAAAATATCAGTAAATATGAAACAAATAAGAAGAAGTCAGTTTTTACAGCTATTTTATTACCTATTGCTCTAAAGGGAAATGAACTGGTACTTGAAGAAAGGAAGCAAATGAAGATAGCTTTTTCTACTAATAATATATTCCAAATTGAGCGCTTTTCAAAAAAATATAAAATTAAAAATTTTAAGAAAATTAATTTTAGTACCCTAAATAGATCAGAACTTAGAAGGATAAAATTAGAATTGTTAAATAAAATTAACAGTATACCAATTTCATTAATTTTAGCCCAATCTATAATTGAAAGTGGATGGGGGGCATCTAGGTTTGCACAAGAAGGAAATGCACTTTTTGGTCAATGGACATGGATAAATGACGACGGAATTAAACCAAAAGGAAATCTAGATGCAAACTTTTCTGTTAAAAGTTTTGATAGTTTATTAGACTCTGTGAACTCATACATATTGAATCTAAATACCCACCCAGCTTATAAGGAGTTGAGAAATTTTAGAATGTCACAACATAATCATGGTAAAAAAATTACCGGAAATGACATGGCAAATTTTTTGGATAAATATGCGGAAATAGGTTTAGAGTATGTGACTAAGGTAAAAAAAATGATTAAAAAAAATCAATTAATCAAGTTCGAAAATTCTAGTTTAGCAACATTTTAGTCCAATGTTTAATTAATAATAAATTGTCTTCCAAGCCATCGCCACCTGTTGTCATTACCAGCCATAGTACAATTTATTCTACCTCTACCTTTCGAAAATGGACCATTTAACCTTATTTCAATTCTGTATTTACCTAATCTTTTAGTATTAGTTTTTAATCCGTTATTCGCAAAGCATCTAACAGCGTTTTTTGGTTCAATTTTATCAGATAACGTAAATCCGTAAGAGGGCGGATTTTTTGAGACAACTGGATCTTTAGGTGATAGATCTGAAATTGGCATTGGTAAGGCGTTCACTGCTAATAAAAATCTATCCATATCTCCATATTTTTCATTCATAGCAAACCTTGGTAGCTCATACATACCTAAACTTTTATGTGCTACTCCTGAATGTTGACCAAAAGCAGCAATAAATCCATGTTTTTTGACCTGCTCTATAACTTCTAAATTATATTCTCCATACGGATAGGCAAAATACTTTGGTGCGCTCCCAATTTCATCAATAAATCTTTTATTTGAAATTGATAATTCTTCTATAATTTTTTCTCTTGTTAACTTAAACATATGAGGGTGTGTCTTAGTTTGGCTACCAATAGTAACTCCATGATCTCTTAAAGTTCTGATTTGTTCCCAATTCATATATCCAGGTGTTTTATTATCGATAACATCTGTTGATACGAATAAAGTAAAAGGCAAATTATGTTTTTTAAATATTGGCCAAGCGTATTTGTATACTGAAGAATAGGCGTCATCAATTGTGATGACTACAGACCTGTCTTTTATTTGTTCAACATAATTAATTGCTGTAAGAGCTTTTTCAATACTTATTACGTTATATTTGGGTTTCAATAATTCGTTTATGTGTTTCATAAACTGTTCTTTTTTTATATTAGTAGATGGATATCTACTATCCCCAAATCTATGATACATTATAAATGCAGCATGATTGGCATTTGATACATGTCTTGTTTCATTAGTTTGAGATAATGAAAAAGTAGGTACAATAAAAAGTAAAAAAGTAAGCAATAACTTCATTTAATCCTCAATACTCAATAATTTAATTCAAAGACAAATAACTTTATTATATAATTAATCTAGATAATACTACATATTTCTTATTGTTGATTAAAAGATTTTCATGATTATTTCCATAGAAACAAGTACATCAGATTTATCACTTACTTTATTAAACACAGAAAGTATTTTAAGTCACATATCTATACCTATTAAGAATGAATTATCTGAAATTATTGTACCAACAATTAAAATGTTTTTAAAAGATAACTCTATATCTTTTGATGATATTTCGTTTTTGGCAGTTGGTTGTGGACCAGGCGGTTTTACAGGCATTCGTGCTATCATTTCAACTGCTTTAGGTATAACTGTTTCTAAAAGTCATATTAAAAGTATAGGCATTAATTCATTGGCTGGTTTAGCAATGTCTGCATTTCAAGAAGCCAAAACTTTGAAAGTTAAATATGTAATCAGCTCTATTGATAGTAAAAAGGATGATCTTTTTATGCAGTTATTTGAGATTAATTATACTAAAGACAAAATATTACCAATTGTTGCTATAAATAATATCGATACAATAAAGATTGAAAAATTACACAATTATTTTGTGATTAACAATTTAATTTCAACAGAAGTTTTATTTGTTGGCCATCAATCTAATACAGCAAAAAACATAATAGAAAATTTGAACGTTTCTAAAAACTCAACACAAAATCCAGATTCTTTGGGAGTTGGAAAACTTGCTTCATGTATAATATTAAATAAAATCAGTATCAATAAAATCACCTACGCATTTGACAAATTTAAACCTATTTATGCTCGGTCTGCACAAATTAACTTAAAATGATTAATATAAAGCAAGTAAAAAAAGGCGATCTATTAAAATTAATTGAAATTGAAAAGGATATTTTTGATTATCCTATATCTATAAAAGATTTTGAAAATTATTTTAAAGAAGACACAATTAAAATTTGGAAAATTTCAACTCAAAAAATTTTTGGATTTGTAATTTTTTATCATGTTAGAGACGAAATCGAAATAATACAAATTGGTATCATGAAATCCTGCCAAAGAAAGAATTATGGATCTCTAATAGTCAATAAAATAAAAAAACTTAAAGATATAAGAAAAATTTTTCTTGAAGTATCTGTTGAAAACACACAAGCAATAAATTTTTATTTAAAAAATGGCTTCAAAAAAATTGGAATAAGAAAAGCTTACTATAAGGTTAATAAGCAAAGAATAGATGCATTGAGATTGTTATTTGAGTTTTAATAAAAGTGAAATACTTAAAATTTATTTTATAACAATAAATTTTTAGTAGGTGTTTTATGTTAATCGCTAAAGTAAAAGATAATATTGTAAAAAAAGATCTTAAAGTAAGAAAATTAAATTCAATTTTTAAAAGAAAAATTTATTCTTTAGAACCTCTAATAACAAAAAAAAATTTTTCTAAAATTGAAGTCGATAATTTTATTATTAAAATTGTTGAGAAAAAATCAGAATTAAAAAAAGCTCAAGCTCTTAGGTATTCAATTTTTTACAAAGAAAAAAAAGCTATACCAACAATATCAAAAAAAATTTTAAGATTAGATTTTGACAAAGTCGATAAATTTGCTGATCATCTCATTGTAATAGACAAGAATAGAAAAGGTATTAAAAACAAAATTGTAGGGACTTATAGACTTCTTCGTGGTGATATAGCAGCTCATTGTGGTGGGTTTTATACTTCTTCAGAATTTGATTTATCTAAGATATTGAATTCTTATAAAAATAATCAAATACTTGAATTAGGAAGGTCATGTATTCATCAAGATTATAGAAATGGAACCATAGTGAATCTTCTTTGGAAAGCCATTGCTGTGTATGTAAAATTATATGATATAAAAATCTTATTAGGGTGCGCAAGTTTTCACGGGACTGATGTAATGAAATACACTAATGAATTATCTTACTTAAGAAAGAATTTTTCTTTATCAGATGAGTTGTCAGTAAAAAGTTTAGATAGAAAAATATATCCTGCTTATACTGAAATTAATTCAAACACTAATGATTTAAGAACTTTTGTAAAATTGCCACCGCTTATAAAAGGATATCTTAGAATAGGTGGAAAGGTCAGTCATGATTGTTTTGTTGACGATAAATTCAATACAATAGACCTATGTGTGGTTGTGAAAACTGATAATATAGATGAAAAATATAAGAAGAAATATTTACATTAATAAAATATGATAACTGAAGAAAATTTTTATTATAGTCCTATTAACAACTTATCATTTATAGATAATTTAATTTTTTACTCAAAACTTGTACTTTTTATAGTTGCTTTCTCTCTCTTAATCATTTTATCTGTACTACTTGGTAAAATAATACCATCAGTTGAAAAATGGTTGCCGGTATTATTTCACAAAATGTTACTATGGTTATTGTCTATAGAAGTGGAAATAGTAGATGAAACATACCAATCCAAAAAAAGTAACTTATTTATTAGCAATCATTTATCTTATTTAGATATTCCAATATTAGGATCTAAATTCCCAATAAGATTTGTAGCAAAATCTGAAGTTGAGAGCTGGCCAATTTTTGGTTTTTTAGCAAAGAAAGGTAGATCAATTTTTATAAGAAGGAATAAAACAGACAGTTTTATCCAAAAAAACAAAATACTAGATTTGCTTTCATCTGGAGAGAAGATTTTTATTTTTCCTGAAGGAACAACATCTGATGGAAATAGGGTTTTAGAATTTAAATCAAGTTCATTTTCGTCAGTAGAAAATCAAAATTTCACAATTCAACCTATAGTTATTGTTTATTCAGATTTTAATGGCATTCCTATTAACAGATGGTTAAGACCTATGATAGCTTGGTATGGAGACATGGATCTTAAGCCACATTTATCTAAATTAGTTGGGTTGATGTCAATTAAAGCTAAACTAATTTATTTAGAACCAGTAAATACTCAAAATTTTGAAAACAGAAAAGATTTAAGTAATCATTTAGAAGACAGAATAAGAAAAGTTTATTCTAGAGATTTATCAAAAAAACTTGCAAAATAACTTTATAACTGGCAGTAAGTATCGTTAATTTATGATGAAGTATTAATGAAAAAGCTATTTATTAAAACTCATGGATGTCAGATGAATTTTTATGACTCTGATAAAATGACAGATTTATTAAAACCTCATGGTTATCAATTAGATGATAATGAAGATGATGCGGATCTTATAGTTTTGAATACATGCCATATACGTGAAAAGGCGGTTGAAAAAACATACTCTGAGTTAGGGCGTATAAGAGATAAAATTAACGCCAGAAAAGAAAAAAATGGAAAAAAATCGATAGTAGCCGTTGCTGGTTGTGTTGCCCAAGCCCAAGGTAAAGAAATAATAAAGCGTTCCCCATGGGTTGATATAGTTGTTGGACCTCAATCATATCAAAATCTTCCTGAGTTAATTGCTAAAGTTGATCCAATTAATAAAAATAAAAACGTTAATATTGACTTTCCCACTATCCCAAAATTTGATCAGTTAAATGCCAAAATTGAAGAAAGAGGTCCTTCTGCATTTTTAACAATTCAAGAAGGATGTGACAAATTTTGTACTTTTTGCGTTGTTCCTTACACAAGAGGAGCTGAATATTCGAGGCCTTTAAAGTCTATTATAGATGAAGCAAAAAAATTAATAGATGTTGGTGTTAAAGAAATTACTTTATTAGGACAAAACGTAAACGCTTGGAGTGTCAAAGGTTTAGATGGTCAAAATTGGGGTCTAGGTAGATTAATAGATGAGTTAGCTAAAATTAATGAGCTTAAATTAATTAGATATACTACCTCGCATCCTCTTGACATGGACATTGAATTAATCAAATCTCATAGGGATAACAAAAAATTAATGCCTTATCTCCATCTTCCTGTGCAATCAGGTTCAGATAATATTCTTAAAATGATGAACAGAAAACACTCAGTTAAAGAATATTTAAATATTGTAGAAAAAGTTAGAGACTATAATCCCAAGATTGCCATATCAGGGGATTTTATTGTTGGATTTCCTGGAGAAACAGACAAGGATCATTTTTCAACTTTAAACCTAATTAAACAGATCAATTATGCACAAGCTTATTCATTCAAATACTCTAAAAGACCTGGAACGCCAGGAAGCATTCTACCTAATCAAGTTAACGAGGATATAAAGAATTCTAGATTATATGAAGTTCAAGAGTTATTAAGATCTCAACAATTATCTTTCAATACAAATACTATAAACTCTAAAATGAAAGTATTAGTCCTTAAAAAAGGAAAGAAAAAAAATCAATATATAGGAAGATCACCGTTTAATCAGTCTGTCTACTTTGGTTCCAAGAACGAGAACTTGATAGGATCATTTATAGATTTATATATAAGTGAAGCATTTCAAAATAGTTTAACGGGTAATATTGTCACTGATTTTTAATAATAAAATTGAAAGCTCATATGTATTGAATAATAAAATAAAAAAAGAACAAATTTTACTTGAACTTCCTAGTAATTCCCTAATAGCAGTTTTAGTTGGTCATCATAGCATTAATATTGTAAAATTAGAAAAGTTGTTAGATGTAAACATAAACTTGTTTGGCAACCAATTTAATATTTCAGGAAATTCAGAAAACATAAATAAAGCCAAATTAATTATTTCAAATGTTTACCATAAATTATCTCTAAAAAAATCTGAAATTTCTGAGTTTGATTTTTCAACCTTTAAAACTGAATTAAGAATGATAGAGGGTATGCCTTCTAATCCAAAATTAAATCAAAAAATTGGTCAAAATGAAGATTTAAAATTTGAAACTTGGAAAAAAACTATTATCCCTAAGAGTTTTGGTCAAAAAAAATATTTTGAAGCCTTAAATAATTTTGAATTAGTTTTTGGACTTGGGCCTGCTGGAACTGGAAAGTCATATCTAGCTGTTGCAAAAGGTATTCACATGTTAAAAAAAGGTCTTATTGAAAAGATTATTTTAACAAGACCAGCTGTCGAAGCAGGAGAAAGACTTGGTTTCTTGCCAGGAGATATGAAAGAAAAGATTGATCCTTATCTTAGACCTATTTACGATGCATTATATGAAATGATGCCAGCAGATAGAGTTGAAAAAAAAATTATATCTGGAGAAATAGAAATTGCACCTTTAGCATTTATGAGAGGAAGAACGTTTACAAACTCTTTTGTTATAGTAGACGAAGCGCAAAACACTACATCAATTCAAATGAAAATGGTTTTAACTCGAATTGGTGAGGGATCTCGTATGGTAATTAATGGTGATTTAAGTCAAGTTGATTTACCAACAGGCCAAGTTTCTGGATTAAAGGAATCAAAAAAAATACTTAGTAAAATTAAAGATGTTAAGATAATATGTTTGGAAGCTAATGACGTGATAAGGCATCCAATTGTTGCTAAAATTATTAAAGCGTATGATAAATTCACTAAAAATTAATATATAAAAAAACAATTCATGAAAGTAGCTGAAAAAGATTACAGAATATGGAAAAATAAAAAATTTGTTATTGAATCCACAATAACTGTAAAACTATGGGATGAAATATTAATTAATGATTTTCATGAAAAACTAAATAAGATTTTAGATGAAATTTATGAAAGAATTGACTTATTTCCAAATAATTCAAAAACTTTAATATCGATTTCTTTTTCAGGTGATAATAAAATTATGGAACTAAATAGTTGTTTTAGAAAAATAAAATCAGCTACAAATGTACTCTGTTTTCCATCTAACAGTAAATTTAATAACACATTATTTTTAGGCGACATAATTTTTTCAATTGAAACTATCCTTAAAGAAGCAAAAAGGGATAATAAAACTGTAGAAAATCATCTAACGCATTTATTTATTCACGCTGTGCTGCATTTATTAGGTTATGACCATGAAACAGAAGAGCAAGCAAAAAAAATGGAACATTTAGAGTTACAAATTTTGAACAATCTTAAAATAGAAAATCCCTACAATTGAATTAATAATTAATGAAGAACAAAATCGATGAAAATAAGCCTTCCAAGTTTTTTTAAAAAAATAAACTCAAATAATCTAAATAAAAATCTAGATCAGGAATTAGAGCAATTTGTTGCAAAAAGGATAAATGCAGACGATTCTAACGGAAAAAAATTAAGTCATGAAAACGAGTTACTAAAAAATCTTGCTGGTTTAAGAGGAATAACTGCTTCAGATGTTATGGTTCCTAGAGTTGATATAGTCTCTGTAGCAATGTCAGACGATTTTGATGAGATAGTTAAACAGTTAATTAAAACAAACCATAGTAGAGTTCCGGTAAGAAATGAAAGTCTAGACGATATAGTAGGTATACTTCATATAAAAGATGTACTAGCTAATTTATTTTTAAAAGAAAAACAAAATATCAAATCTATTTTAAAAAAGCCAATTTTTGTTTCTCCATCAATTAGTTTATTAGACTTACTTTATGAGATGAGAATTAAAAGACGTCATTTAGCCCTTATTATAGATGAATATGGTGGCATAGACGGTTTAGTTACGATTGAGGATTTAGTTGAAGAACTTGTTGGTGAGATTGAAGATGAACATGATTTCTCATCAGAATGTAGATTAGAAAAAATGGAAGATGGATCGATAGTTGTTGAAGCAAGAATCATTATTGATTTGGTTGAGGGTTTTATTCAATCTATAAGAAAAGAAGATTTAAATGATGAAATTGAAACATTAGGAGGCTTTATTGTAAGTATTGCTGGAAGAGTGCCTGTAAAAGGTGAAGTGATTAAGTACTCTCCTTCAGGATTGAAATTCGAAATATTAGAAGCAGATCCTAGAAAAGTTATATTAGTTAAACTCACTGGACTTAATAATATGACATACTTAAATGAATTATAATTATAAATGTATATATGAATAAATATCCTATTTCACCAATATTTAATTACATATCACTTTATATTGCTGGGGCTATAGCAACTTTATCACTCCCTCCTTTTTCAATTCTTCCGCTTATAATTGGTATTGGATTTGGTCTATATCGAATAAATTTTCAATCTTCATTAATTAAGATTTTTTTATCAGCCTGGTTTTTAGGATTTGGCTGGTTTTCGTTTGGTTTATATTGGATTGGTTCAGCCTTTTTTATGGCTGACACTTATCATGTTTTTTTAATGCCAATTGCTATCATACTTTTGCCAAGTTTATTAGCAGTATTTTGGGGATGTGCTTGTGTCTGTGCTAAAATAATTAATAAAAAGACAAAATTTTCAATTCTGTATATAATTATCTTTTTTTCATTGTTTGAATATTTAAGAGCACAATTATTTACTGGGTTTCCCTGGTTAATGCCTTCCATGACATTTGCTTCAAATGTTTATCTAATTCAAATATTCTCATTTGTTGGTAGTTTCTCAACAAACATAATAGTTTTAACAATAAGTACTTTGCCATTTGTTTTTTTCTCAAATTTTAAAAGAAAAAACACCCTATCATTGGTTTTACTAATACCAATAATAATTTTATTTTTTTGTGGAATTTTAAAATATTACAATAAAAATTCTCTGAAAAATACTAATCAATTAGTTACCATTGTACAGCCTAATATTAAGCAAAAAAATAAATGGATTCTAAAAAATAGAGAACAACATTTAAACAACTTGTTAGATTTATCTACTAAACATCGTAATAGTTTTAATAATAAAAATAGAATAATAATTTGGCCAGAAACTAGTTTTGAAGGATCAATCCCTAATGAAATAAAATTACTATCTAATATAAGTAAAAAAATATTAAAAAACAAAAATACAACATTGATTTTAGGTCTTTTGAGAACTGATGAAGAAAAAGTTTTTAACTCACTTGTTTTTTTAAATTCCGAGGGAAATATAATACATAACTATGACAAGATAAAATTAGTGCCTTTTGGAGAATATATCCCTTTTAGACAATATTTAGGTAATTTAACAGATATGTTAGCACCAAAAGATTTTACTAGTGGAAAATTAAAATCTAATGCAACTGTTTATGGCTTTGAAAATATTATAACTTTAATTTGTTATGAAATCTTATTTACAAATGAAATAGTCAAAAGACTGTCTAAAAATACAAATTTCTTAATTAACATTACAAATGATGCATGGTTTGGTAAAACAATTGGGCCTTATCAGCATTTAGCTCTAGCAAAAATTAAGGCAGTAGAATTTGGATTGCCTCTAGCAAGGGTTGCTAACACTGGTATTTCAGCTTATGTTTCACCGTATGGAGAAATAATTGGTAGAATTCCTCTTGATATGAAAGGAGTGAAAACTTTTGATTTAATTCCTGCATTGGATAGTACGCTATATAAAATTTATGGAGAATATATTTTTGTTGTTTTAATTTTAATATTATTAGTTATAAACTCAATATACCATATGAATTTTAAGGAAGAAAAACTTAATGAAGAATAATTACCTTTTCACCTCTGAGTCTGTCTCAGAAGGCCACCCAGATAAAATTTGTGATAGAATATCAGATGCTGTTGTAGATTTAATGTTGAACAAATTTCCTGAAGCTAGGGTTGCATGTGAGACAATGGTATCAACAAATAGGACAATAATTGCTGGTGAATACAGACTTCCAAAAGGAATTGAAATTACTAATGATGAAATTGAAAAATTAGTTAGGAAAACAGTTTATGATATTGGGTATGAGCAAGAAGGGTTTCATTGGGAAAAATTGCATTTTGAATGTCATCTTCATTCGCAATCTTCAGACATTGCTATTGGTGTAGACAAATCGGGAAACAAAGACGAAGGTGCAGGTGATCAAGGTTTAATGTTTGGCTATGCTTGCAATGAGACAGACGCATTAATGCCTGCTCCAATTTATTATTCACATAAGATTTTAAAAGAATTAGCAGAAATAAGACATAAAGACAAAAAATCTATTTTGTTACCGGATAGTAAATCACAAATAACACTAGAATATAAAGACGGTAAACCAGTAAAAGCAAATTCTGTTGTTGTTTCTACACAACACAAAAAAAACTGCTCTCAAGACGATATTCGTGAAATTGTAAAAGATGCTGTAATAAAAGTTTTACCAGATGGGTGGATGTGCCCGGAAGATGAATTTTATGTTAACCCGACAGGTATCTTTGAAATTGGAGGTCCTGACGGAGATGCCGGGCTTACTGGAAGAAAAATTATTGTCGATACTTATGGTGGAGCATCACCTCATGGTGGTGGAGCATTTTCTGGGAAAGATCCTACAAAAGTTGACAGATCAGCTGCTTACCTAACTCGATATTTAGCCAAAAATGTCGTTGCAGCTGGTCTTGCGACTAAATGCACAATCCAAATTGCCTACGCAATTGGTATCGCTAAACCACTATCTCTATACGTTAATACTGAAGGAACGGGGAAGATTAACGATAATAAAATAGAAAAAATCCTTACAAATCTTGTTGATATGTCACCAAGAGGGATTAGAGAACATTTAAAACTTAACAAACCTATTTATGTTCCAACATCCTCATATGGGCATTTTGGAAGAGTTCCTGATGAAAGTGTTGAGGGTTCTTTTTCTTGGGAAAAAACTGATCTTATTAATGACATTCTTGAGAGCATGCATAAAAGTTGAACATTCATACTTTCGTCGATAACCCTAAATTCTATGGCAGAAGAAGAGGTAGAAAACTATCAAAATCTGGCCAATTGGCAATGAAATATGGAAAAGATTATTTAATTCAAGAAGGAAATATTTCTAATATTTTTCGGTATCCAAAAAATATAGTTCTTGAAATTGGTTTTGGAGATGGTGAAAATTTTATTAATTCCGCAAAAACAAATCCTAATTCTTTTTATATTGGTGCTGATCCTTTTTTAAATACAACAGCTAAATGCTTGAGTAAAATTCTTCAATATAATTTAAAGAATATTGTTATTTGGCCAGACGATGTTAGAAAAATTTTAAAGTTTTTTCCTCGTAAAAGTATTTCAGAAATAAAAATACTTTTCCCTGATCCATGGCCAAAAAAAAAGCATAAAAACCGAAGATTAATTCAGAACGAGTTTATAAAAATAATACATCCAATCATCAAAAAACAAGGAACAATCACTATTGCTACAGATCATGATATACTAAAAAGATGGGTGTTAGAAAAATTTCAAAACTATACAGAATTTGAATGGATAGCTGAAAGTCCATATGACTGGCGTTCAAGGCCTAATGATTGTTTTCAAACAAAATACGAACTGAAATCAATTAATCAGCAAAGAAAACCAAGTTGGTTTATTTTCAGAAAAAAATAATTATACCTTTATTATTTATGGAAAGTTAGTTGATTTTTTTGTAAAAAAATTTATTATTTAAATTTAAGAGTGAGTCCTTTGACTCGCTTTTTTTATTTATGGAATTTTTTATTTATGGTTGAAGAACAAATAAGAGACACTTTGTTACCAAGGTTAAAGAAGTTAGGATATCATCTTATTCGTGTTAAACTAATTAACATCAACACAAAAAAAACATTGCAGATTATGGCAGAGAGAATTAAAGATAAAAAGATGGATATTGAAGATTGTGTTTTTTTAAGTAAGCATATATCTACTTTTTTAGAAGTTTATGATCCAATTAGTTCTTCTTACATATTAGAAGTTTCTTCTGGAGGATTAGCAAGACCTTTGACTATGATAGATGATTATGAACAATTTAAATACAATAAGGCTAAAATAGTATTAAAAGATAAACTTTTAGGAAAAAAAACATTTAAAGGTTTTCTTAAAGGCGTTGATAAAAATGGTAAAATTTTACTTGAAACTGAGAATAATAAAATAAAATTTAATTTTTTTGATATTGAAAAAGCAAACATTGACCCAAACTGGGCCATAAATAACGATTAATTTAATTAGTTTATTTTTAAATAAGGAAGAAAAATGGAAGTTAAATCCTTGCCAAGATTAGAACTGATACAAGTAGCAGAAGCTGTGTCTAGAGAAAAGTCAATCGACAAAGAAGAAGTAATTACTGCTATGGAAGAAGCAATAGAGAAAGCAGCAAGGTCAAAATATGGTTTAGAAAGAGATATAAGAGCCAATATAGATAGAAAAAATGGATCAATAAATATTGCTCAATTCACCGAGGTTGTTGACATTGTCGAAAACGAGTCTACTCAAATGACATATAAAGAATCTCAAAGAAGAAACTTAAATGTTAGAATTGGAGAATTTTATAAGCAATCACTTCCACCAATTGATTTTGGAAGGATCGCGGCACAAACTGCAAAACAAGTTATTTCTCAAAAAGTAAGAGAAGCTGAACGACAAAGACAATTCCAAGAATACAAAGATCGTGTAGGAGAGATTGTTGTTGGAACTATAAAGAGAGTTGATAATCAATCAGTTACAATTGATTTAGGTAGAGCAGAGGGTATAATTAAAAAAGATCAAATGATCCCAAGAGAACAATTAAGGCCTGGTGACAGATTAAGGTGCTTTATCATTGAGGTTAGTGAACAGGTAAAGGGGCCTCAAATATTTTTATCAAGAGCCTCAAATGATTTTTTAGCTGCCCTGTTTACACAAGAAGTTCCAGAAATCTATGATGGTATTATAGAGATAAAAGGTGTTGCAAGAGAGCCAGGTAGTAGGGCTAAAATTTCTGCTTTTTCTAATGATCCTAGCATTGATCCGGTTGGCGCTTGTGTTGGAATGAGAGGATCAAGAGTTCAAGCTGTAGTTAGTGAATTACAAGGTGAAAAAATTGAAATAATTCCGTGGACAGATGATCCAGTTACTTTTGTTATTAATGCTTTAGCACCCGCTGTACCTTCAAAAGTTGTCATGGATGAGGATGCAAATAGAATGGAAGTTGTTATCCCTGATGATCAATTGTCTTTAGCTATAGGCAGAAGAGGACAGAATGTAAGACTGGCATCACAATTGACTGGTTGGTTTGTTGATATTTTCACAGAAGCAGAGGAATCAGAAAAAAGACAAGAGGAGTTTTCTGAAAGAAGTAAGATTTTTATTGAAGCTCTTGATATTGACGATGTTATTGCCCATCTCATGGTTAGTGAGGGTTTCATCACGATCTCTGATATAGCTGAAGCCTCTCTTGAGGAATTGATGTCAATCGAAGGTTTTGATGAAGATATATCCTCTGAGTTAAGTGCAAGAGCGCAGAATTTTGTAAAAACAGAGAATCAAAGAATTGACAGTGCTCTTAAAGAACTTAAGGTAAAAAATGATTTATATGAATTTTCTGAACTTAGTAAATCAAATATTTTAACTTTAGCAGAGAATAATATTAAAACTTTAGATGAACTTGCTGAATTAGACAGCGGCGAACTTTTTGGTATTTTAGGCAATAAAGTTTTTATAAATGAAGATGATGCAGGATCAGTAATAATGAAAGCTAGGCAGCATTGGTTTACAGAAGATAAAATTGAGGAATAACGCAGAAATAAAGGAATTTTTGTTATGGAAAATAAAGTAAATGGAGAAAGAAAAAAATTAAGTCTTTCTTCCGGTGGAAAATTAACCTTAAAAAATTCTATTTTTCCCAATAAACCTTCTAATAGTATTACTGCTAACTCAAGGTCTGGTAGAGGCACTGTTCAAGTCGAGGTAAAAAGAACTAAAAGAATTTCTAATAGATCAAACATCAATGAGAATGCTTCTCAAGAAAACACCTCAGGTTTGAGTGCTAAAGAAATTCAATATCGAAGTAAGAAATTACAAGAAGATTTAGCAAAGACTGCTGCTGAAGCAGAAGTGATTGTCTCTGAAAAAATAGAAAAAGCTAAACTAGAAGAAGCTCGTATTGCTGCTAATGCTCTAGAAGCTGCAGAAGCAGCATCTTCTTTAGGACCTAGAGACAAAATATTAGCTAGAAGGAAAGTGGAAACTGAAGAAATACTTGAAATAAAAAAAATTGAAGAAGAACAACTTAAACTACAATTAGATGCTAAGAAAGCTGAAGAAGCGGCATTACAAGCTGAAAAAGACAGACAAAAAATAGCTGATGCCGAATTATTACCGAATGCAAACAAATCGTGGACTGGTCCTAAGATTCAAGAAAAAGAAATTTTTAGAGAAAATTTAAAGAAACCTTCTTGGAATAGAGGTTTTCAAGAAAAAAGACAGGGGAAAATGACAATTGCTCGTGCTTTAGAATCAGAAAATGTACGAGTTAGATCTTTGGCGTCAATAAAAAGAAGACGTGAGAAGGTAAGAATGCAAGCTGATCAAACACCGGCGGTTAAACAGTTTAGAGAAGTTATTATTCCTGATACAATAACAGTATCTGAGTTAGCTAACAGAATGACGGAAAAAACAGCTGATATTGTTAGAGAATTGATGAAAAATGGAATTATGGCAACTGCAACAGAAGTAATTGATTCTGACACAGCTGAATTAATAACTACTGAATTTGGACATAAACCAAAAAGAATTTCTGAGTCAGATGTAGAATTAGACCTTGGTTTGGAAGAAAGTAATCCAGAAAATCTAGTTACCCGTCCTCCAATAGTGACAATTATGGGTCACGTTGATCATGGAAAAACGTCTCTATTAGATGCTTTAAGAGAAAGTAAAGTTGCTGATGGAGAAGCTGGTGGAATTACTCAGCATATCGGAGCATACCAAATTACAACTAAAACAAAATCTAAGATCTCTTTTATTGATACGCCTGGGCACGAAGCTTTTACAGAAATGAGGGCTAGAGGGGCAAATGTAACAGATATTGTAATTTTAGTTGTCGCAGCTGATGATGGTATCAAACCCCAAACTATTGAAGCAATCAAGCATGCTAAAGCTGCAGATTGTCCAATAATAGTGGCTGTTAATAAATGTGATAAGCCAGAAGCTAATCCACAAAAAGTTAGGACAGAACTATTGCAACATGACTTGATGCCAGAGGAAATGGGTGGTGATGTTCAATGTATTGACGTTTCTGCTAAAAACAAAAATGGATTGAATGATTTAATTGAAGCGCTTGAGTTGCAAGCTGATCTGATGGAATTAAAGAGCGATCCTACCATAAATGCTAATGGAGTTGTTGTAGAATCTAAAGTTGAACGAGGCAAGGGTTCAGTCATAACTTTACTTGTAAAAGCAGGAACATTGAATGTTGGGGATATTATAGTTGTAGGAACAGAATCGGGTAAAGTTAGAGCGTTATTAAATGATGAAGGTGAAAGAATAAACAAAGCAGGTCCATCAATGCCAGTTGAAGTACTTGGTTTATCAGGAACTCCTGATGCTGGTGACTTAGCGCACGTTGTGGAAACTGAAGCTAGGGCAAGAGAAATTGCAGATTATAGACAAAGAAAGTCGAAGCAAAAAGAAGCAAAGCTGACTGCAAGGGGTTCTGTAGAACAAATGTTAGAAAACATACAGACAGGAGAAGCCTCTGAATTACCTGTGATTATCAAAACAGATGTTCACGGATCCTTAGAAGCTATTAAAGCAGCATTAGAAAAAATAGGTAATACAGCAGTAAAAATTAAAGTGTTATCAGGTGCCGTTGGTGCAATTAGTGAATCTGATATCACTTTGGCCTCTGCATCTTCTGCTCTTGTATTTGCATTTAATGTAAGAGCAATTCCACAAGCTAGAGAATTATCAAAAAGAGACAATGTTGAAATAAGATATCATTCTATTATTTATGAATTAATTGAAGATGCAAAACTAGCATTGACGGGAATGTTGGATCCTGATTTGCAAGAGAGTTTCATAGGTTATGCCGAAATAAAACAGGTTTTCTCTGTTTCTAAAATTGGGAAAATTGCTGGATGTCTTGTTACTGAAGGTGTCGTAAAGAAAGGTTGTAGTTTCAGATTGCTTAGAGATAATACCGTAATTCATCAAGGAATGTTAAAAACGTTAAGAAGATTTAAAGATGAAGTAAAAGAGGTTCGTGAAGGTACTGAGTGCGGAATGGGTTTTGAAAATTATAATGACATTCAAGTAGGTGATTTAATGGAGTGTTTTGAAGTTAAAGAAGTAGCAAGAAGTTTAGAGTCAATTGATAAAAAAGTTGGGTAAAGATTTACATAATGGTAAATAATTTTTTATTTAATTCTAATAAAAAATACAAAGACAGTTCTGTTAAATCTCAAAGACAACTAAGAGTCGGAGAAGAATTAAGGCACTTAATTTCGAATGCTCTCCTTCGTGAGAGTTTTTATGACGAATATATCAAGAATAACAATATTACAATTACTGAAGTTAATGTTAGTCCAGACCTAAAAAATGCCAAAGTTTATGTAATGCCCTTGGGAGGTGAAAATAAACTGGACGTTTTAAACAGTTTAAATAAAGTTTCAGGTAAGTTTAAAAAAATCATATCAAACAATATAAGCTTAAGACAAACACCCAAACTTGTATTCAAGATTGATGAAACTTTCGAGTATGCAAAAAAAATTAATGAGATACTTGATAAAATTAAAAAATAAAAATTCTTATTAAATTTTATGATTAAAAAAAATTCTAATAAAATTAGTGGTTGGATAATATTAGACAAACAAAGCGGAATAACTTCTCGCCAAGCCGTTTCTAAAATTTCTAAAATCTTTAAATTAAAGAAAGTTGGACACGGGGGAACTTTAGACCCGTTAGCTACAGGTATCTTACCAATAGCTCTAGGTGAAGCAACTAAATTAATCTCTTTTATACAAAACAAAAAGAAAAAATATTCATTTACAATTAAATGGGGTGAGGCAACAGATACTGATGATATTGAAGGGATTATTTTAAAAAAATCAAACTCACGACCAAATAAAAAAGAAATTCAAAGTGCATTACAATCATTTATAGGTAAAATTTATCAAATTCCACCAAGTTTTTCAGCAATTAAAATTAACGGTGAGCGGTCTTATAATTTAGCAAGGAAAAATTTAGCTGTTAGACATAAACCAAGACAGGTTGAAATTTTCAAATTTAATTTAAAAAAAATTGTAAATATTGATTGTGCCGAGTTTGAAGTGATATGTGGGAAAGGTACATATGTAAGATCACTAGCTAGAGATCTAGCAGAAAAGTTAAACACTATAGGGCATGTAATAAAACTAAGAAGAAATTTTGTCGGAAATTTTGATGAAAAAGATACGATTTTTATAGATTTTTCTGAAGAAATAATTCATAGTCCATCGTTTTTAAAAAAAATAAAACCAATTGAAAAAGTGCTAGACGACATCCCGGCACTTTTTTTAACTGAAACAGAGGCGACAAAAATTAGGCAAGGACAAAAAAATACATTAGACTCATTTAAATTTCATTATAATTTAATTAAAGAATATCCAAATTATAAAAAATTTGAAAGAATTTATACTATAAGTGACAGTAAAATTATTGCTCTTATTGAGATTGATGAAGGAATTGTTAAACCTAAGCGTGTTATAAACTATTAAGTAGAAAGGTAGATATGATGTCGATTGAAAAAAATAAAACTATTAAGATTATTAAAGATTTTGGAAGTAATGAGCATGATTCAGGATCCGCGGATGTTCAGGTTGCTATATTAACTGAAAGAATTAAAAATTTAACTGAACATTTAAAAACACACAAAAAAGATTTTGGTTCGAGACGTGGTCTTTTAAGTATGGTTGGGCAACGTAGAAATCTATTAAAATATATCAAAAATAAAAATGAGGATAGATATTCAAATCTCATTAAAAAACTTGGTTTAAGAAGATAATTGAAAATTAAATAATAAACAGATTAAAAAAATCTGAATTCAAAGGAAATGTAATGTTTGAAGTATATAGAAAAGAAATAACATGGGGTGGTAAATTATTAACATTTGAAACTGGTAAAATTGCTCGTCAAGCTGATGGAGCTGTTATGGTTACTTATGGAGGTACAACAGTTTTATGCACAGCTGTTGGTGCAACATCTGCTAAACCAGGTATAGATTTTTTTCCTTTGACGGTAAATTATCAAGAAAAAACTTTTGCAGCAGGCAGGATCCCTGGTGGCTTTTTCAAAAGAGAAGGCAGGCCATCTGAAAAGGAAACTTTGGTATCTAGATTAATCGATAGACCAATTAGACCTCTTTTTCATAAAAATTATAAAAACGAAACTCAAATAATAGCAACGGTTCTTGCTCATGATATGGAAAATGATCCAGACATTGTTGCAATGATAGGTGCGTCTGCCGCTTTAACGATTTCTGGCTTGCCTTTTATGGGTCCTATTGGTGCTTGCAGAATTGGATGGAATGGAAATGATTATATTTTGAATCCAACTATTGAACAAATGAAAGATCAAAGCCTAGATTTAGTTGTTGCTGGAACAAAAGAAGGCGTGTTAATGGTTGAATCAGAAGCTTCAGAGCTTTCTGAAGAAATAATGTTGGGCGCAGTTGATTATGGTCATCAGGAGATAGGAAATGTTATTAAAGCAATCATAGAATTAGCTGAAGTTGCTGCGAAAGAAGCCCGACCTTTACCAGAAGAGCCTTCTGAAAAAAGTGAATACTCAAAATTAATAAAACCATACAAAAAAAAGGTTGAGAAAGCTTATAAAGAGATTGATAAAAGTATTCGATCAAAATTATTATCAGATATAAGAACTGAAATTTTGTCTGAATTTGATGAAACATCTGACTATGCCTTAATATCGTCTTTAACAAAAGATTTAGAAGCTGATATAGTAAGAGGAAATATTCTTAAAACAAAAAAAAGAATTGATGGTAGAGACACTAGTACAGTAAGACCAATTGTAGCAGAAGTTGGAACTTTGCCTAGAGCTCATGGTTCTGCACTTTTCACTAGAGGAGAAACGCAGGCTTTAGTAGTTGCAACTTTAGGAACTGGTCAAGATGAACAAATAATTGATGCACTGGAAGGTGAATATAGGTCAAAATTTATGTTGCATTATAATTTTCCACCTTATTCTGTTGGTGAGGCTGGAAGAGTTGGTTCTCCTGGTAGAAGAGAAATCGGACACGGCAAGTTAGCATGGAGAGCAGTTAATCCTTTACTGCCTACAGATGAGGATTTTCCTTACACTGTAAGAATTGTTTCTGAGGTAACAGAGTCAAATGGATCCTCTTCTATGGCAACTGTTTGTGGAACTTCTTTAGCATTAATGGATGCTGGTGTTCCAATTAAGAAACCAGTTGCAGGTATAGCTATGGGTTTAATAAAAGAGAAAAAAGAGTTTTCTGTACTTTCAGATATTCTTGGCGATGAGGACCATTTAGGAGATATGGATTTTAAAGTTGCTGGAACTACAGACGGAATTACTAGTCTTCAAATGGATATTAAAATTACTTCTATCACAAAGGAGATTATGAAAATTGCTTTGGAACAAGCTAGAGAAGGAAGAATTCACATCTTAAATGAAATGAGTAAAGCTATCACCTCTTCTAGGGAAGTTTTAGCAGATACAGCACCTAAAATAACAACTTTGAAAATAAAGCTAGAAAAAATCAGAGATGTTATAGGCCCAGGCGGAAAGGTTATAAGAGAAATATGTGAGACAACAGGTGCTAAAGTTGATATTGAAGACGATGGAACAGTTAAAATTGCTGCGTCAGATAATGAATCCTCAGAGGCTGCATTAAAGAAAATCAATGATATAGTTGCGGAAGCTGAATTAGGAGTAATATATACTGGTAAAGTAGTAAAAACTGTTGATTTTGGTGCGTTTGTGAATTTTCTTGGAACTAAAGATGGGTTAGTGCATATTTCTGAATTACAAAATGCAAGAACTGAAAAAACTACTGATATTTGTAAAGAAGGAGATACAGTTAAAGTTAAAGTCATTGGTTTTGATGATAGAGGAAAAGTAAAATTATCAATGAAAAGAGTTGATCAAGAAACTGGCAAAGATATTGAAAATGTAAATCAGGATGATAAATAAGATAAGGGGCAGATTATGAATAACATAATTCCAAAAACTGAATGGATAAAAACATGGTCAGAAAATGGTGTAGGTTGGATACAGTTAAATCATGAAAATAAACTAAACCCTTTGTCAGCTTCATTTATTTTAGCTATTAAAGATGCAGCTGAAAAATTTGACAATGATCCTTCTATAGGTTGTATCGTTCTTATAGGTTCTGATAAAGCCTTTGCAGCTGGTGCAGATTTGAAAGAAATGATTAAACTTAATTATGCCTCCGTAACTGAAAGTAGATATATAGAAAATGGTTGGCTTAATATACCTAAAATTCAAACTCCAATTATTGCTGGTGTAAAAGGATATGCGCTAGGGGGAGGTTGTGAGCTTGCTATGATGTGTGACTTCATAATAGCTAAAGATGATGCAAAATTTGGACAACCTGAAATTAATATTGGTGCGATACCAGGTGCCGGCGGTACTCAGAGACTTACAAGATCAATTGGGAAATCGAAAGCTATGTTAGCTGTACTTACTGGAGATATGATGTCGGCAGATGAAGCTGAAAATTGCGGTTTGGTTGCTAAAGTATTTAAAGGAGAAGAGTTTGATATTTCTCTAAAAGATATAGCCGTTAAAATTGCTAATCAATCAAAGCCATTAGCTAAACTAGCTAAACAAGCTGTAAATGTGGCCTTCGAAACAACGTTAGAAGAGGGTATTCGGTCTGAAAGAGCCTTATTTTATTCAACTTTTGCACTAGATGATCATGTTGAAGGTATGGGAGCTTTTTCAGAAAAGCGCAAACCAGTCTGGAAAAATAAATAATCTGAAAATTATTCTAAATCTTCTTGCTTAGGAATGGCGACACTATGTAATCCACCATCCACGTGATGAATATTTCCTGTAACTCCAGATGACAATTCAGAAGTTAAGTATAATGCTGCACTGCCAACTTCTTTTAACTGTGGATTAAATTTAAGAGGAGCTACATCCTTTGAATATCTAAATACATGTCTAGCTCCAGAAATAGCAGCACCTGCCAGAGTTTTTACTGGGCCTGCAGATAATGCGTTTACTCTAATATTATTCCTACCTAAATCCATAGCTAAATATTTTATTGAAGCCTCCAATGCTGATTTTGCAACACCCATTACATTATAGTTAGGTGTAGTTCTTTCTGCACCAAGGTAAGATAGCGTCAACAGACTACCACCTTTTAAGGACATTAGAGGCAAAGATGATTTTGCAATCCTTGTAAAACTGAACGCAGAAATATCAAGGGAATTTAAAAAATTTTCTCTACTACAATTAACATATTTTCCTTTTAATTCTTCTTTATCAGAATATGCTAGAGCATGAACAATAAAGTCAATTTCATTCCAAACTTTAGAAATTTTTTCAAACATATTTTCAATAGAATTAAAATCACTCGCAGACTTAGAAACATCACATTCAAAATATTTGTCTGAGTTTAAAGTGTTCATTAATGGGATTAGTCTTTTTTTAAAACCTTCGTTTTGATATGAAAAAGCTAGTTGAGCACCATTTTCAGATAGCGTTTTTGCAATACCCCAAGCTATTGAACGTTCATTCGCCACGCCCATTATTAGACCTTTTTTACCATTCATTATAGACATAATATTTTCTCTTAATTAAATTTACTAAATGCAAGGCAGGCATTTGTTCCACCAAAGCCAAAGGAATTAGATAATGCTAAATTTATTTCTATATCCTTTATTGTTTTTCTTGGTATTTCAATAGATCCAATTTCTGGATCATCGTCACTGATATTTGCCGAACCAGAGATAAAATTATTGTTCATCATAATCAAGGTATAAATAGCTTCGTGAACACCCGTTGCTCCTAAAGAATGGCCTGTAATAGACTTGGTGCTTGATAGTTTTGGGAGATACTCTTTATTTTTAAAGACCTCTCTTATGGCATGAAGCTCTTGCATGTCTCCAACGGGTGTACTGGTTCCATGGGCATTTATGTAATCAACTTTTTCATTAATACCACTCAGAGCTTCATTCATACATCTTATTGCGCCTTCACCACTTGGTGCAACCATGTCATAACCGTCTGAATTAGCACAATGTCCAACAATTTCACCATATATTTTCGCGCCTCTAGCTTTTGCGTGTTCAAGCTCTTCTAGAACAAGCATACCTCCACCTCCAGCAATAACAAAACCATCTCGATTTAAATCGTAAGGTCTTGATGCTAACTCTGGTGTTTCATTATACTTGCTAGACATAGCTCCCATTGCATCAAAAAGGACAGATAGTGTCCAATCTAACTCTTCACCACCACCAGCAAAAACAATGTTTTGGTTACCATACTTAATTTGATCAGCACCAATACCTATACAATGAGCTGAAGTAGAACAAGCAGATGTTATAGAAAAATTAATTCCTTTAATTTTAAAAAAAGTTGCAATACATGCTGATACAGTTGAGCTCATACATCTTGGAACCATGAAAGGACCAACTCTTTTTGGCCCTTTTTCTCTTGCAATATCAAACGATTGTAGCATATTAGCAGTGCTTGGACCTCCTGATCCTGCAATTAGACCTGTTTTGGGATTAGAAACTTCTTCAGGAGTTAGTCCTGAGTCTTTAATCGCTTGCTCCATACAAAGTACAGAATAAGCTGCACCTGCACCCATAAACCTAAGTTGTTTTTTGTCAATATGATCCTCAAGATTTAGCTTTACTTCACCGTGTATTTGACTTCTAAAGCCCATTTCTTTGTAAGTGTCAGATCTAACAATTCCTGAATTTTGGTTTATCAAAGAGTCTTTAACCTCTTCTAAATTATTACCTATTGAACTTACAATACCCATACCTGTAATAACTACTCTTTTTTTACTAGTCATCTTTAATCCTGTCTATTTAAGTATAAATTAATCTTTAAAAAGCCCGACTCTAATATCAGATGCTTCAAAAACTAATTTATCATCACATACAACTTTACCATCAGCAATTCCAAGAATTAGTTTCCTCATAATAATACGTTTAAAATCAAGTAAATATTCTACCTTTTTAGCTATGGGTAATATTTGGCCAGTAAATTTAACTTCTCCTACCGATATAGCTCTTCCTTTTCCTCTGCCACCCATATTTCCTAGGGAAAAACCTAGTAGTTGCCATAATGCATCCATTCCTAAACATCCAGGCATAACAGGATCATTTTCAAAGTGACAAGGAAAAAACCATTTGTCAGGTGTAATATTAAACTGAGCATGTGCTGTACCCTTATTGTAAGCACCACCAGTTTCTTTGATGCATGTTACCTCATCAAACATCAACATAGGAGGCAAGGGTAATTTGGGAAAATCTACTCCAGCAAGCTTTCCTTTTGCGCAGTCAATCAATTCTTGATAATTAAATGAATCTTTAAATAAAGCCAAAATGATATACCTTATAATTATTAAACTATCTTACAATAATCATAAAAAAACAATAAATAAAACAATTATAGGAACTAATTTTTTGTTGAACCCCAAATAGTTTCTTTTTTCACCCAACCTACATACACTTTACTTTTTACTATTTCAATTTTACACCAGTTTTTTTTACAAATAATTACATTAATTAACAAATTAGGCAGAAGTTTGGCTATAGAATTACTCGAATTAGATGGTATTGTTTTTAAAAAAGTAGTTTTAGTTAATAATCCTGTTCTAAATGAAGACAATAATTGTGTGTGTATCCATCCAGTGATTTTACTATATGTTATTACTTTTCTCCAATTATTGAATTCAGCAACAACTTTTAAGGGATATCCTTTTTGTTTTAGTTCGAATTTTACTGGAAACTCTTTTCCTGGACCAGATCTCATGTAAGTTATTGATTTTTTTAATGAAACTATTCTTGGTATTTCTAAACCGCTCCCATTAATCGACATCTTGGGTTCTATCTGGTTTGATAAAGCATTTTTTGAAGATATAAAAATTATTATCAATAAGATTGGAACATACAAAATTATTTTAGAGTTAAAAATATATATATTCATGACATTTAATTTGAACACACAGGACATTGGTGATTCTTTTTAAGCCTGATTTTATCTAGATTTAAAGTTAACCCATCATATAAAAATAAATTTCCTGCTGAAGATTGATAATTTTTTAGTGCTATTTCTTTTATAGCTTCATTAACTTGCATACTTCCAATTAAGCCTGTCACAGGACCAATTATTCCAGCGTCTCTACAATTTGTAATAGGAGCTTTTTCCTTAGTTCTTGGAAAAATACATTCATAACAAGGATAGTTTTTGTTTAATCCGCTTTTCCAAATCGCTAATTGTCCTTCCATTTGTACCGCGGAACCCGAAATCAAAATTTTTTTAAACTTATGTGATAAAGAATTCAAAATATATTTCGTCTCAGGATTGTCAGAACAATCAAAAATCAAATCAAAATTACTTACATCTATAGTTTCATCAAAAATATTTTTTCTTGAAATTATTGAAATATTTGGATTTATTTTAAGACACTCTTGTACTAAATTTTCAGCTTTATTATTACCAATATGATCGTTCTTGTGAGCAATTTGTCTATTTAGGTTGCTAATTTCAATAATATCCTCATCGTAAATCTCAATATATCCAAATCCTGCTGCAGAAGCATAAAGTGCTACTGGACAACCTAAACCGCCAGCTCCAACAATCAAACATTTGGTGTTAAGTAAATTTTCTTGACCATCCTCTTCAAAATTAGGAATAATTACTTGCCTAGCATATCTGTTTAAATCGTCATCATTAAGCATTTACCCCTCATTTGTTATAATTAATCAAAAGATCATTAATTTTATTTGCTAAATTGTAAGCTACAGATTTTTTGCTTTGTTTTTCCCATTCTTCATAATTATTTTTTTCAATAAGAGATACCTTATTAAAATCTTTCCCAAAAACTTTATTGTTACTTACATCATTGGCAATAATTAAATCAATATTTTTAGACATTAACTTAGAATAAGCATTTGCATTAATATTAGTAGTTTCTGCTGAAAATCCGATTACAATTTTTGGTCTAACGTTGCTTTTTGAAATTGATTCTAAAATATCAGGATTTTTTTTGGTTTCAAAAAATAATTTTTTATTAGTTTTTTTTATTTTATTATTTGTGTCAATCTCATTATTTAATGATGTTTTAGGGATTAATTTCCAGTCTGCTACTGCCGCACTACAGATCAAGATATCAGTAGGTAGTTGTTGAGTTACATTATCTAGCATTTCCTTCGCAGTTTTAACCTGTATAATATTTTTACAATTTGGAAAAGGTATATTGACAGGACCACTTATCAGAGTTACTTGCGCTCCCCTTCTTGTTAATTCAGAAGCAATCTCAAAACCTTGTTTGCCTGATGATTTATTACTTACAAACCTAATTGGATCAATTTCTTCTATTGTTGGTCCAGCTGTAATTAAAATAGAAATATTTTTAAATTGATTTTTTAGAATTTGATTTTCTTTAAT
>CACIRZ010000004.1 GCA_902589185.1 uncultured SAR116 cluster alpha proteobacterium | reverse complement strand
CTACAAATGGAAGAACTTGTTTTTTACTTTTATCTTTATTAACAATAATATTTTTTACAAATAAGTTGTCTTCAACTTTGTTTTTTTTATTAAATTCGTTTATTTGATCTACTAGTGCATTCATGAAATTAATTACGTCATAAATAAAACTTTGTTTAGCTCTTCCGTAAATATAAGTAGTAACTTTAAGGAAAAGGAAAATTTATGTACAAACGTACTAAAATAGAGAATAAATTAATTGATAAAATTGATGAAATCTTGAATGATTTTGAAGATTTTGAACAACCTTTCATAAATAATAGTGGTGATATTATTATAAGGAAAAAATTAATAAAAAGAAAAACCAATGATTCATCAATTTTTAAAGAGATGATTAAGAATGATGTAAAAAAAAACAGGGTTTAAAAACCCTGTTTCGTATTTAATAGAATTAATGGGGTATTAAGATACAAATTTTACCAGAGGTTGCTCTGACAAATTAAAAACCTTAAAAAAACCATTCTTATATAAAATACTAGACATCAGACCACCTCCTTTTCTTTTAATTGAAAAAATAATATAGTTAATTTATTTACTATATTTTATATATATATACAAATTTTTATAGAATAATTAAGAATTTTTTAATCTAATTAGGTTAGGCAAAAACATATGAAAACGAGCAATCAAGAACCTAAACCATACAAAGCTGGAGAAATTATTTACTCACATAACGATCCTGCTGAATTTATATTTCTAATTCATAGTGGCAAAGTTAGAATTGAGTCTAAACACGGATTAGAATTAGGAATACTTGAGACAGGAGAAATATTTGGAGAAGTTGGACATATAATTGAATCCCCAAGAACTGTGACTGCCGTAGCTGTTACTAATTCTCTTATTCGTATAATTGATGAAAAAACCGTTAAAGAAAAAATGAATATGGCTGATCCAGTATTAGCAGCAATAGTAAGAGGTTTATCTCTTAGAATCGGTGATGCAAATGCTTTAGCCGAAAAACATTGGTTAGAATTAAATGTTTATAAATCACTTAAAAAGTAAATTGGTAGAATTTTAATAAGTTTTATTATGGCTGATCAAAAAATCTCATTAAAAAATAAAATTATGAATACTAAGCATTTGTATGCATATTTAATTGCATTTATTTCATCTGCTTTCACTTTCATATTTTTTTATTTTAGTAACGAAATAATTAAAGAAGAAAAAATAGTTAAAAAAGAAATAGATATTTATGAAGTTGCAAAAGAAGAAGCAATTAAAATGGGCAGAATGGAACCAGATGAAAAACCTATAGTACAAGAAATTGGGGCAGATGGAAAAGTTATAGTTCCCTCTTTAAGTTATTGGGATATAGGTGGTATGGGTGATAATGCAAATAAAAGTTTTTGGACAAATGTACCTGATTCAAATTCATTTATAAGTTTTGATTTAGTATTTTCTTCTTATAAAGGTGAAATGCTAATGGATTTTTTAACTGACTATGATGTTGATTTTAGGAAAATTGTTTATGATCAAATCAGCAAAACAAGCTTTGAAAAACTTCAGGGAAGTGAAGGCAAAAATAAGTTACTTGAGGATATTAAAAATGAATTCAATTCATATTTAGATCAGAAAAAATTGGATCCTATAATATTTGGGGTTCATTACAAGAAATTTGCTATCACTACTAGAGATTAATTAAATAAAAGCTTTGTAGTCTATCTTATTATTTTTATCTATTACATTTGAAACTTCTGGGAGCGGATATTTTAATCCTGTAGCACAATTAAAAAGCACAACTTTATCGTCTTTTGATATTAATTTTGAAGATAATGCTTTTTCGTATGCTGTCATTGTTGCAGCCCCTTCAGGACATAAAAAACAACCATCATTTGCAGCAACTCGATCTCTAGCCTCAAATATTTCCTCGTCTGACACGGATATTGCAAAACCTTTACTTTCACGAATTGCTCTTATAATTAGAAAATCTCCGACTGCTATTGGCACTCTTATTCCAGCAGCTTTAGTATATGCATTTTCCCATAATGGTGCATGCTCTTCCCCATTTTCCCAAGCTTTCACAATGGGTGCACATCCATTAGCTTGAACAGCAACCATTTTAGGTAATTTTCCTTTTACCCAACCAAGTTCTTTTAATTCTAAAAAAGCTTTCCACATTCCAATTAAACCTGTACCTCCACCTGTAGGATAAAAAATTATATCTGGTAACTTCCAATTAAGTTGTTCTGCCAATTCAAGACCCATAGTTTTTTTTCCTTCAATCCTGTATGGTTCTTTAAGGGTTGAGACGTCAAACCACCCTACTTTTTCTTTTCCTTCACCAACTATCTTTCCACAATCATTTATCAAACCATTAACTAAATAAGTTTCTGCTCCGAGTGATTGAATTTCTCTTATGTTTATTTCTGGAGTATCATCAGGACAAAACACAGTTGATTTTATACCTGCTTTTGTTGCATAAGCAGCCATAGCAGCACCTGCGTTTCCATTTGTAGGAATTGCTAAATGTTTTAATTTGAATTGCTTTGCCATTGAAACTGCTAAGCATAATCCTCTAGCTTTAAAAGAACCCGTGGGCAGCCTTCCTTCATCTTTAACTAAAACAACACCCTTATCTTTTGATGAGTAATTAACGGTACGATTTAACTGAATTAATGGAGTAATAGTTTCACCTAGTGTAACCCTATCCTTGGGATGTAATACAGGTAAAAGGGGTGAATATCTCCAAAGTCCGTCTACTTTAGAATTTATGATATCATCTCTTGAAACTTCTTTTTTTAAAGTTTGCAAATCATACCTTACCAACAATGGTCTTCCTGCATCAGATAAACCATGTATCTTGTTAGCATCATATTTCTTGCCAGTAATTGAGCATTCAAGATGACTTACATAATTTTTTTCCATTAATTATCCTATATTTAATTTATTAACTATTTTTACCTAAAATAATATCTATCAATGCTTTAGTAATTTGTTTTGTAGTACTTTTCCCACCAAGATCTTTAGGTAAGTAATTTTTGTCCGATGTAAGCTTTTCAATTGCAGACATCAACTTTTGAGCAGCTTTAAGCTCACCTAAATTTTCTAACATCATCACTGCTGACCAATAAGATCCAATAGGATTTGCAATTCCTTTTCCGATTATATCAAAAGCAGATCCATGAATTGGTTCGAACATAGATGGATGACGTTTTTCTGGATCTAAATTTCCTGTGGGAGCTATCCCCATTGAGCCTGATAATGAAGCTGCCAAATCTGTTAAAATATCAGCATGTAAGTTAGAAGCAACAACGGTATCAATACTTTTTGGATCTAGAACCATTCTAGTGGTCATAGCATCAACAAGCATTTTATCTGTATTTACGTCCCTATAATCTTGCGATATCTCATCGAATATTTCATCCCACATGACCATACCATGTCTTTGAGCATTAGATTTAGTTACTAAAGTTAATGATTTTCTTGGTCTAGATCTGGCTATTTCAAAGGCAAACCTCTGTATTCTCTCAACACCCTGCCTTGTAAATAAAGTAACATCCATTGCTGTATCATGACTGTAACCTCTATGACTTCTACCACCAATTCCTGAGTATTCTCCTTCAGAATTTTCTCTAATAAAGCTCCAATCAATATCTTTTTCATCAACATTTTTTAGAGGAGATGTTATTCCAGGTAAGAGACGTACTGGTCTTAGATTTGCGTATTGGTCTAATCCTTGGCATATTTTTAACCTTAATCCCCAAAGTGTTATATGATCTGGAATTTCAGGGACACCAGCAGATCCAAAATAAATTGCATTAAAGCTCTTAAGTTCTTCAACGCCTTCGTCAGGCATCATTACACCATGTTTTTTGTAGTACTCTGCTCCCCAATCAAATTGATGAAATTCTATTGATAAATTTAGGACTGACTTTGAAAGAGCTTTTAAAACCTCAACTCCACTATCTATTACTTCTGTGCCAATCCCATCACCAGGAATAACTGCAATTTTGTACATTTTTTTCCTAAATTTAAAAAATTTTATATTAGTGACATATCTATTATATTATATTGAAAAATAAAACATTTATGAAGAGTTTAGTTATAAACTATGTTAAATCTATGATTTATATTATTGAAGAAATTTAAATTATGAAGATAGGTTTAACTTTGAATTTTTTAAAAAATTTACTGAATTTTTGGAAAAATATTTCTTATATTTTAATTATTTTACTTTTAACACCTATTGTGATGTTAATTTTATCTTCATTTCAAAATAACATAGATACCTGGTTACATCTTTTTGATACTAAATTGTCTTTATATTTCTACAATACATTATCTTTGATAATTGGCGTCGGAATTTTATCAATCACTATTGGTGTGTCTTGTGCTTGGATTTTAGCAAAATATAAGTTTTTTTTATCTAATTTTTTAGAATGGGCTCTATTATTACCAGCAGCAATACCAGCATATATTGTGGCATATTGTTATACTGATTTTTTGGAATATGGAGGTTTCATTCAAACTGCTTTAAGGGAAATATTTAACTGGCAATCAGCAAAGGAATATTTTTTCCCTGAAATACGATCTATAACAGGTGCAATATTAATTTTATCTTTTGCATTATATCCATATATATATTTTATAACTAAAGTTGCATTTACCTCAACACCTAAAAATTTATTTAATGTTGCTAAAATACATGGCAAATCAGAATTTTTATATGTTGCTTTACCTATGGCCAGACCAGCTATTATAGCCGGCTTATCTTTGGTATTAATGGAAACTATTTCAGATTTTGGTACTGTTGAATTTTTAGCTGTTGAAACTGTTACACTTGGAATATTTAACTTGTGGCTAGGTATGAATAATTTAAGTGCAGCCTCTCAATTATCATTTTTAGCTTTTACTTTTATTGTTGTTTTGCTCGGAGTTGAATTGTCAGCAAGAAAAAACCAAAAATTTAATAACCCCCAAGCTTCAAGTTTTGAAAAAAAAATAGAGGAAATAAGCTATAATAAAAGCTTACTTTTATTTTTCATTTGTCTATTACCAATTTTATTTGGTTTTATTATTCCAGTTCTAATCTTAATAAACTTATCATTGCAGAGCTTTGATCAAAGTAACTTCTACTACTTTATCGAAATATCTTTAAATTCAATTTCAATTTCTTTATTTGGTGCTTTTTTAACTATTTTATTTTCATTTATAGTTGTAGTAGCTGTGAAATATCATGGAGGTAAAAAATTTTCTTTTTTTGCTACCATAGCTGGAAGTGGATATGCATTTCCAGGAGTTATTCTTGCTTTAGGCACAACTTTTTTCTTATCTTTTATTCAAAATAATATTAATGAATTATTTTTAAATTTTAATCTAAATTGGAATTTAACATTAATTGGTACTTTTACCGCATTATTATATACTTACATATGCAGATTTAATGCTATTGGTATAGGTTACATAAATTCTGGTATACAAAGAGTCTCTCCAAATTTACTTGAAGCTGGAATGTTGCAAGGTGTTTCTTTTAATAAAAGCTTATTTAAAATTATATTTCCTCTTATACGCCCTTCAATTTTAACAGGATTTTTAATTGTTTTTGTTGATATTTTTAAGGAATTACCTGTTACACTTTTACTCAGGCCTTTTAATTTTGAAACATTAGCAACTTATGTTTATCAATACGCTAAAGAAGAAATGCTAGAACAATGTGCATTAGCAGCTCTTTTAATAATTTTAATTGGAACCATTCCTGTATTCATTTTAAACAAAACAATTAACTGGTCCTATAAAAAACATTAATAATTTTATACTTGCACTTTTATTAATTTAATCATTAACTAAGATTAGTTTATAACTATTACAAAGTATGTAGAGGACTTAAATGGCAGAGCTTTATGAAAAATGTTTGAGAGTTGGTTTGAGAATGACTTTGCCTAGAAAAATCATTTTAGAAGTTATTGAAGCTGCAGATGATCACCCAGATGTTGACGAAATGTATAGAAGAGCTGTTGAAAAAGATAGATCAATATCAATTGCAACAGTTTACAGAACTATTAAACTTTTTGAGGAAGCAGGTATAATTGAAAAGTTAGATATTGGTGACGGTAGATCAAGATATGAAGAGGCTGGTGAACATCATGAGCATTTAATTGATGTGGAAAGTGGAGAAATAATTGAATTTCAGAACGAGGAACTTGAAGAAATGAAAAGGCAAGTCGCTCTAAATATGGGTTATGAACTAGTCGATCATCGGTTAGAATTGTTTGGAAAGAAAATAAAAAAATAAATTATTAAAATATTTGAAATTATTGCTTTGTTATTATATTATTAAGAATGATTATCAATATCAGATTTAAACAATGAAAGAAAATAATAAAATAATTATCCTTACAGGTGGAAGTAGAGGAATTGGCCACGCAACGTCAAAAAAATTCTGGGATGATGGATGGACAGTCATAACTTTTTCACGATCAGAGGTTGCTCCACAATGTCCATGGTCAAACAATAAACAACTTCATTTTCAAGTTGATTTGGAAAATCAAATTTCTTTAGATAAAGCATTAATTGATCTAAAAAAATTTCTAAATGGAAGACCTGTTAAGGCTTTAATTAATAATGCAGCAATTTCTCCAAAAAAAACCAGACAATACAAGGTTAGGATTTACTGATACCGATTTGAGTTTGTGGAGACAAGTTTTTAATGTAAATTTTTTTGCACCTATTAAAATCTCTCAATCAATAATTAAAAACTTAAAACTCGCTAAAGGTGTAATTATTAATGTCACATCTATTGCTAGTGATAATGTACATCAATTTGCTGGCCCAGCATATGCCACTTCTAAAGCAGCACTTAAATCCCTAACTCGAGAAATGGCTTCAGATTTAGCAAATGAGGGTATTAGGGTGAATGCTATTGCACCTGGTGAAATAGAAACCTCAATGGTAACACCAAAAAGCAAAAAGATGCTCACTAAAAATATACCTATGAAAAGATTTGGAACACCAGAAGAAGTTGCAGGCGTTATCCATTCTATGTGTTCAGATACTTTTTCTTATGTTAATGGAACAGAAATACAAATAAACGGCGGTCAAACTGTATAAATCCCTGATTAATAGACTAAACCTTAAAAAGGCAGGTTTTATTGTTTTTTCATTCTTTTTGTTAAAAGGAATTATTTGGCTATTTGTTGGCTATTTTGGTTTTAGGCTTTTTTATTAATACTCCTACCAATAGACTTTATCTATAATCTCCTGTGCTTTAGGTGCAATCTTTGCAATTTCTTCAATTAACAAACTATCTTCTTTGAATGTACCCAAAGCTTTCAATCTAGCTGGTAATTTAGAAGAATTATTAATTGGATATTCAAAATTTACATCGCCATACAAAATCTGAGCTTCTTCTGTTACAAGAAACTCTAAAAAATTAGTAGCTAATTCTTTATTTTTTGAAAATTTAACAACTCCTCCACCTGATATATTTATATGCGCTCCTCTATCGTCTGGTCCTTGATTTGGAAATACTATGATTGATGCCTTTGCCCATTCACGGTGATCAGGGTTTTTAGAATATGTTAGCTTACCATAATAATAATGATTAATTACAGCAACATCACATTCACCAGCATAAATTGATTTCAATTGTGATCTATCATTTCCTTGAGGTCTTTTAGCCAAATTTGAGACTAATCCCCTAGCCCACTTTTCAGCCTCAGCTTCTCCTAATGCTGAAATCATTGATGACATAAGAGCTCTGTTGTAAACGTGACTTCCTGGTCTACTACAAAGTTTACCCTTAAGTTTTTTATCTGCTAAGTCTTCGTAACGTAAAATATCTCCTGCTTTCATTCTTTCTTTAGAGACAGCAATTGCTCTAGTTCTTTTTGATAGACCAAACCAAGTATTCCTTTTACTTCTAAGATAGCTTGGTATTTTTTCATTTAGGATATTAGAGTTAATTTTTGCTAATAAGTCTAGATCCTCATATCTATAAAGACGCGCAATATCAACAGTTAATATTATATCTGCTGGGCTATTTGTTCCCTCAGCTGCAAGTCTTTGTGCAAGACCTTTAGATGAGTATACTACATTTAGCTTCACTCCAGTTTTTTTAGTATATGCATCTAAAAAAGGCTTAAGTAAGTAAGGTTGTCTATGAGAATATATGTTCAAACTTTTAGCAAAAACTGAGTTTGAGAATAAAATTAAAATTATTGTTGATAAAATACTAATCTTCATTTTTAACTACCTTATTAATTTCTTGGCTGTAAAAGTTTGTTTATTCAATTTTTGTAATATTGATAAAGTATATTTTGAAATTATTTTGTATGTTCCAACAAATGGACTTACGTATAAATAAAAGATATTTTGTTCATATTTATGCTCATTTTCAGTAATTCCAAATTTACTCACTTCATTATCTCTAGAAGTGCAAAGTGTACCAAAAACATAATCCCATATCGCAAATGTTACTCCAAAGTTTTTATTGTGATGTTCTTTTTTTATTGAATGATGAATTTGGTGTTGAGCTGGTGAAATAAAAATTTTTTCTAACCAATTCCAGTAATTTATCCATATGTGTGAATGTCTAAGATTTGATCCTAAAAGATGAAACCAAAAGGACATTAAGTTGGCTCCCAAAATAGTAACAAATGTAATGTTATTTCCATAAATATAATAAAATAATGCTATGACTATACCTTGGGTTAGAGCACTCCTTAGTACAAATATGACTCCTTCTAGAGGGTGTGTTCTAAAAATTGTGATTGGTGTTAATACTCGTGCAGAATGATGTGTTTTATGAATTTCCCATAAAAGAGGTATTCTATGCATTAATGCGTGAGTGATAAACTTTGTTAAATCATCCAACACAAAATAACTAACTGTAAAAAAATATGGAACCAACCATAGATATTTTATATCTGTATTAATTGGCACTAAATAAGTTTGAAAATGAAGAGATTCAAAAATCACAGAAGCTATCGCTAATTGAGTTATTAAAATTGGTGATAAAAACATGAGTATTATTATGTTAAACAAAAACAAAATATAATCTGCTTTTGCTGATTTAGAAAAAAAAATTTTTTTATCAAAAATTTTATAAAAACATTCTTTTAATGTTTTCTTTTTTACAACACAAAGCCATAAAAAGGCTATTACGATAGCAGAGAATAAATATCCTACAAAAACTCTTTTTCTAGGATCAAAAAAGTTTTCATAAATCGTATCAAATATTTGAGTTAAAAATTCCATATCTTAAAGTTAGACTGACCTGCTTAAAAGCTGGTCAGTCTTCAAATTAGTTAGTCATTTTCTGCTGATTTTTTTGTGCCTACTTGCTCTAGAAGTGCTGCCATTCCTCCAGTTGCATCATTGACTTTGGCTTTCAATGCATATTCTTTAGCCATAAGTTTTTGTATTTTTAACATATGAAGCTTATAATATCCAATTGAAGATCCTTGATCCTTGATGTAATTACCAGATGAGTCAATACCAACCACTTGGGATAAATTAGGCATTAACGGACCAAACCCCATCATTCTATTTAATCTATTAAATATATCGCTTTTATTATCCGGGCCAGCTTGTAAAGCCATGGCAAAACCTTTTAGCTCTCCCCAATGCTTTAGATATTTTTGCATTGCAGAGTCCATACCTGAACCACTGTCTAGAGCCTTTTCAATTTTAACTAAGTCTTTGTATACAGATCCAGCGTATTTAAAAACTGATTCTGCAATTACATCTTCCCAATTACTACAAATTATTTGAACATAGTCTTGTATTTTATCTAATTGTGCTTTTGATAGTTTATTTCCATTTGCACTCGTGATTAGTTTTCGACCATCTATAAATGCTTTTGTCACATCTTTAAGATAATTAGTTTTACCTTTTTTATCATAACTAGAAGCATAATAAGCATGAGCGTAAGTCATTTCTGTTTTCAAATCTACTACGCCATCGTTATTGTAATCTGCAGCTTTTAAATCCTTTTTCTTTGCTATGTTATAGCTTTGAGTAGCAGTAAGTTTCATAGTGTGAGCTGCCGCCCCCCAGTATCCAAATGCTTCATCCCAGCTATGTTCTTTACCGGTGTAGTATGCGCCTTTTTTATATGGTTTGTTATTTGGCTTTGAACTTGCTGTCATCTTTTCATCAAGATAGTTATCACAGGCCTGATGATATAAAACCGCTCCCATTGTATATTTTGAAATAAGTTGAGGATAATTCATACCATTCCTAGTATCAACACCGCCTTTAGTTTTACCAGCTTTTTTTATCATAAACTTAATAACGTCAACACCACTCATATTACCTGGCCAAGATGTTTGAATTCTTTTATCTGCTTTTCCAGATAAATTTGCACCCCCAGATAATTCACCTATCATTTTTTGTTTTATAGGAAATTTGGAGCTATTTGGAGAAGGATCTAAGATTGCAAGTGTTTTAGATTTATCTTTTGTATTGAGATAACTTAACATTTTCTTCTCTGGAGCATTTGTTGGATCATTAGGATTACCTTTTGATGCAAGTTTTTTAAGTGCGTTGTGTTGTAATTGCCTAGCAATTTGCCCACCATATGATACAGAATTCTTTTTTGAACCGTTATAGCTTTTTTCAGTAATAGGAAATGGCCCATATACACCATGACCATCAGCATTTACCAACCCTATTGATGAAATCATAAAGGTACAAGCTAGCGTACCTGCAAAAGTAAATTTTGTGATTAGCTTGCTCATAATAGTAGATTTATTCATAATAATCTCCAGATATTAGTTATATTGAGAATCATTATCATAATGATAATGTTTCTTATTACAATTACTTATTTATCATTTTTTTTAAATTTACAAGTTTTTTATTGACTAAAAGATACAATTTATAATAATGATAATTGTTATCATTACTATTATGAAAAAAATGTCAAATACTTTTGAGTTTAAAATATTAGAAAATAAAGATTTTGATTATCCTCTTCCTAAAAAATATGAAAGGGTTAAAACACTATATTATAGTTTAATTAATTCAGGATATACTTCATGCCAAGCGTTTCATGAATCTATGAAACTATTAACTATAGTCAATCCTCATATAAAACTATCTGAAGTATCAAAAAATACATTTAAAATAATATATTCAATATATGATAATTATTATGAAAATAATATTGACAATCATTCTCAAAACTAGTTTAATTTTTGAAGGGGGAATGAATGATAATTTGCGTATGTAATTCAATATCTGATAAAGCGATTAATACCGCTGTAACTAGTGGAGCTAACACACCCTCACTAGTTTACAAAAGTTGTGGAGCAAAACCACAATGCGGCAGTTGCACGGAATATATTAAGCAAGAAATCAACCAAGTTCAAACTACAGATAAATAAAAATTATTCAGTAATTTGTTCTTGTAAATAATTTTTAATACCTGCGTTTTCTATTACATGCTGTTGAGACTCTATCCAATCAATATGTTCTTCCGTATCATCTAATATTTTAAGAAAAATATCTCTACTGACATAATCATTTTTGTCCTCACATACATTAATAGCAATTTTTAGACATGATTGATTTGTCATCTCTAATCCTAAATCAGCTGTAAACATTTCTGGTACATCTTCTCCAATTTTTAATTTACCAAGGTCTTGTAAATTTGGAAGACCATCTAACGTAAGGACTCTTTCTATTATCCAGTCTGCATGCTTCATTTCACCCATTGATTCGTCATATATTTTTTTTGCTAAACCAAGAAAACCCCAGTCTTTTAAAATTCTGGCATGTAAAAAATATTGATTAATAGCAGTTAATTCGTTTTTTAAAATTATATTTAACTGCTCAATTACTTCTCTATCACCTTTCATATGGCACTCCTTTTATTTGATAAACTGGCTTATATCACAATAAAAGGTGTAAGTCATTGTTTTTATTATTTTTTTTTAATAATGAGAATAGATATTAATATCAAATATAACATATAAATTAAAATGATTCTCAATTTGTACTTGACATTGATAATTATTATCATTATTAATAATTGATGTGGATGAACTCAAGATATATCTCCCAAGATTACTTTAGAACATCCACATCACCATTTTTAACTATTAGCTGTACCTCATTTTAAGAATTACAGCATCAATTTTCTAATTATAAATATTGAATAACTATATTGTAAAAAGTATTGTAACATATTTGGTTTATAGAGATTTTGATGAGCGACAGTTATTTTCAAATAGCAACAATACCCGGAGACGGCATAGGCAAAGACATTGTAGAATCAGCTATTTCAATTGTTAACTTGTCTTCTGAAATAACAGGTGGATATGGATGCGAATGGCAGATGATCAAAGCAGGAGCTGAGTATTATTCTTTGACTGGAAAAGATGTTGAACCAGGAGGAGAAAAAAAAGTTGATGAACTCGATAGTATTTTTTTAGGTGCAATTGGGTTACCTAGTGTTCGTCATAAAGATGGAACTGAAATATGCCCTCACCTAAGATTTAGAGAAATGTTTGGCTTATACGCTGGTGTAAGACCAGTAAAAGCATACAAAAACATACCAAATAGATTAAGTAATGAATTATCAAGAAATATAGATTTAATTATATTAAGAGAATCTACTGAAGGATTATTTTATACTGCTGCTGTTCACAATAGATGTCCTGTAGAAAATGATCAAGAAGTGCAAGATGTAATGAAAATAACTAGAGCAACAACTGAAAAATTACATGATTTTGCATTTAAATTAGCAAGTCAAAGAAAGAAAAAAGGTAAGCTTGGAAAAGTAACTTGCGTTGATAAAGCAAATGTTTTCAGATCACAGGCATTTTTCAGGAAAATATTTGATGAAAGAAAAATTAAATTCAAAGATATAGATGCTGACCATTGCTATGTTGATGCAATGGCACTCAACTTGATTAGAAATCCTTGGAAATATGATGTAATGGTGATGGAAAACATGTTTGGTGACATATTATCTGATCTAGGTGGAGGCCTGATAGGAGGCATGGGTATGGCCTCATGTGCTGAAATAGGTGATAATCACGGGTTATTTCAACCTGCCCATGGAAGTGCGCCTGATATACTCGGACAGGATAAGGCTAATCCGTTAGCTACTATTTTAAGTGCATCTCTGATGCTGGAATATCTATCTGATAAAATAAGTTGTAAAAGTACTTTATTAGGTTCCAAATTAATTGAGACTGCAATTGAAATTGGTTTTGAAAGAAATGAACTAAGACCAATAGAATTTGGAGGTGATATGGGAACAAAGGCAATAACTGAAACTTTAAGTGATTTATTAAAAGATAATGAAATTCAAAAACAAATATTATCTTAAGAGGAGATTAATAAATTAATGTTTGTAATTACAGTAAAATTCGTAATCAACGAAAAATATATAGATAAATTTAAAACTAGAATTTTACAACAAGCTAGAGAATCTCTTGAACTTGAAAAAGATTGTCATGAGTTTGATGTATGTCATGATCCAAATGACAAAAATGTAGTTTTTTTATATGAGACATATACTGATAAAGACGCTTTTGATACTCACCTTCAAAGCAATCATTATTTAACTTTTAATGAAGAGGTTACACCTTGGGTTAAAGAAAAAATTGTCACACAGCTTGAAAAACAGAAACTATAAAGTTGATTAAACATGATACTTGGAATTATAGGAGATGACTTTACAGGGTCATCAGACATAGCAAATAATTTAAAAAAATCTGGAATGCAAGTTTCTATGTTTGCGGGGGTTCCCTCCTTTAAAAACAAAGCCTCACTAACCAATGCTGATGCTGCTGTAATTGCACTAAAAACAAGGACAATTCCAATAAATGAAGCTGTATCAGAGAGTCTAAAAGCTTTGGAATGGTTAAAAAATGCTGGTTGCAGTCAATTCATATTTAAATATTGTTCTACATTTGATTCAACAAAAGAAGGAAATATAGGCCCAGTTACTGATGCTATAATGGAGGAATTAAATGTTGATTTCACCATAGCCTGTCCTTCTTTTCCAGATGCAGGAAGAACAGTGTTTTACGGACATATGTTTGTAAATGGAAAACCACTCAATGAATCAGGGATGGAAAAACACCCTTTAACACCCATGATTGACCATAATTTAGTTAGATGGCTAGACCATCAGACTAAACATAGTGTTGGATTAATTGATTATAAAACAATAAATAATGGTTCACAAAGTGTTAAAGATAAAATTAACAAATTGAAAATTGAAGGTTGCAAATACGCAATAGTTGATACTACCAATAATGAAGATTTTGAAATTATTTGTAACGGAGTAAAAGATTTACAATTTTTAACTGGTGGATCGGGAATTGCCTTAGGTTTACCAAAAATTTATAGAAAAGATGGTTTGCTCTCGGATAAAAATTTTAAAATTCCTGAAAATACAACAAATGCAGTAATTCTATCAGGCTCTTGTTCATCTGCTACTTTGAGCCAAATAGAGGTTTATAAAAAAGAAAATCCATCATATTTTATTTCTGCCGACGAAGTAATGAATAACGAAAACTTAATTGAAGATGTTATAAAATGGATTAGAAACAATGAAACTCTATCACCTTTAATTTATTCATCTGCAGATCCAAAAATTGTTAAAGAAAAACAAATTCAATATGGACAAGAAAAATTAGCGAATAAGATTGAAAGTTTTTTTGAGAATCTATCGAATAAACTTTTAAATCATACTTTTGGTATTTTTATATCTGCCGGCGGAGAGACATCAGGTGCCGTAGTTAACGGATTAGGGCTACAAGAATTTAAAATTGGAAAAGAAATTGCTCATGGAGTTCCTGCTCTTTGGTCACCAAATTCAAATTGTAACAAACCTGTTTCAGTTACTCTAAAATCAGGAAATTTTGGTCAAGCTGATTTTTTTAAAAGAGCTTTGCAAATTCTTAGAGGAAAAACTTAAATTTTTGAAAATTTCTTGAGTGCTTCTCTAAAAGTCAGACCATTTTTCATCTCTTGCATAGCCTTTTTATCGTCAGCAGTAAACTTTTCAGCTTCCTCTGTTATTTTTTCAACATGTTCAATTGGCAAACACAAAACTCCCGTTCCATCTCCAACAATAATATCTCTATGTCTAACCCTTACTCCTGCACAAATGATTGGCTCATTGATTGAAAGGACTTTTATTCGAGTTTTACCAGGTGTTGGAACCATGTGTTTTGAAAAAGTTGGAAAAGAAAATTCTACTATTTCTTCTCGATCCCTAACTCCACCATCAACCACCAGCCCAGCTATACCCTTTAATTTTGCAGAGTAAGAAGCCATTCCACCCCAGGTAGATACTTGTGCTCCATTATTTGCAACTACTATAACATCACCTGGACTAGCGGCGTCAATCATATGCCCAACTTTGAATTCTTCTGTAGAAAAACTTCCATATGGCCCCGTAACCTCCTGTACAGTTACTGCCCTACCAACTATTTTCATACCCAGACCTGCAGGATGTAGATTATTCATAACTCCATTGAAACCAATATCATCAAGTGCATTCGCTAATGTGGGTGTTGCTATATTCCTTAATCTTTGCAAGATATTTTTATCAATCGACATTTCTACCTCCTTAATCGTAAAAAGATTAAATTATGAAATTCTTAATATCAATAATTAAACTTATTTATATTCTATTAATTCTATTGACGTTTACCTTTAATTATTTAGTTTAATTGTAGTAACCAACTGTAAAGAAGTATTAATGTCAAAATTCAATTTTCCATTTATAAAAGAAACAAACGAACTCTCAAATCTTAGAAAAGAAGTAAGAGAATTTATAACAACCTGTATAATTAATAATGAATTTAGACCATCTCCAGATGCCTGGGTTTTTTCAGCTGATCCAAGCTTTAGTAAAAAACTTGGATCTAAAGGCTGGCTTGGGATGTCATTTCCTAAAGAATATGGCGGACATCAAAGAACAGCTTTAGAAAGATACGTAGTAACAGAAGAACTCTTGTCTTCAGGAGCTCCTGTCGCAGCTCATTGGATAGCTGATAGACAGAGTGGAAGTCAAATCTTGAGATATGGAAATGAAAAACAGAAATCTTCTATTATTCCTCGAATAACAGCTGGCGAGTGTTTTTTTGCTATTGGAATGAGTGAACCTGACTCTGGTTCGGATTTAGCCTCAGTAAAAACGAAAGCCACCAAAACTAAGAATGGCTGGAAACTTGAGGGAAGAAAAATATGGTCTACCGGCGCTCATTTAGCACATTATATGATTGTTCTAGCGAGAACTAGTCCAGCATCTGAGAAAAACAGGCAAGAAGGTCTTTCTCAATTTCTTGTTGATTTGTCTCTTCCAAACGTAAAGATTACTGGGATTCCTGATATGACTGGTCAAAGACATTTTAATGAAACTTTATTTGACAATGTTGAATTGTCAGATGATTCCCTTTTAGGAGAAGAAGGCAAAGGCTGGAAACAAGTTGTTGGTGAACTTGCCCTAGAAAGATCTGGTCCAGAAAGATTTCTCTCTCATTTCACATTATTAGATAGTTTTATAAATGAATTCAGAAACTCACTCATTTATTCAGGCACAAAGATAGTTGGTAAATTAATATCTGAAATACAAACATTAAGAAGAATGAGTTTTTCGGTTGCTTCAATGCTTCAAAATGGTGAATCTCCTGAGACACAAGCAGCATTTGTAAAAGAATTAGGTAATAAATTTGAAAAGATGATGATAGAAACATTAAGAGAATTTTCAAATATCGTTCCGCTTCATGAATGGCCAAATCAATTACAAAATCTATTTGAAGATGCAACATTAAGAATTCCATCAAACTCTCTAAGAGGAGGCACAACTGAAATCATGAAAGGTATAATTGCTAGACAGTTAGGCCTAAGATGATTGAAGAATTAGAAATAATTATAGAAACAACTTCTAAAATTTTACAAAAACACGTAAATCATAGTTTAAGACAAAATATAGTTTCTGAAAATACTGATATATTAAATTTGTGGAATGAAATTGAAAAAAACGGACTTCCAAAAATATCAGTGAAAGAAAAGTTTGGTGGTTATGAAATATCATTTTTTTCAATTTTACCTTTGATTAAAATTGTAAATAATCATGGAACTCCTTTACCCTTATCTGAAACAATCTTATCAAATTATATTTTATCTGAGTCAGATATAAATCCACCAAACGGCATAGTAACTTTTGCTACTAATACAAAAAATTTACAAATTAAAAACAATATGATTTCTGGAGAAATTTTATCAGTTCCATTCCTTAACCTTACTAAAAATTTGTTGATTGTTCATGAATTTAACAATGTCAAAAAAGCAATTTTAATCGATGAAATTAATGGAGAAATTATACATAAAAAAAACTTTTTAGCTGAACCAAGGTACGATATCAAGGTAGAGAATTTAAATATTGCTGAAATGAAACCCATTAAAAATAATATTGATTTTAATTTTTTAGGTGCAATTCTTAGATCTGCTCAAATGATCGGTGCAATGGAAAAGGTTGTTGATTTGTCAATAAACTATTGTTCAGAAAGAAAACAGTTTGGTAGAACTTTATCAAAGTTTCAAGCTATACAGCACCAAATTTCAGAAATGGCAGTTGAATTGTCAGCCTCCTCTGCAGCCTTATCGACAATTACCGAACTAGGTTTAAGTGAAAAAAATTCTAACGATACAGCGATATTAAAAATTAGAGCAGGTTTTGCAGCTGGAAAAATTATAGCTATTTCTCATCAGGTTCATGGAGCAATTGGATTTACCAAAGAGTATGAATTGTCTTATTTTACAAAAAATTTAAATAGTTGGAGGAATGACTTTGGAAATGAATCTTTTTGGGAAGAATTTTTAGGCAAAAGATTTCTTAAAAAAAATAATCAAAACTTATGGGAATATTTAACTTAATTTCAAAGAAAACTTGAGGTGAAATATGTCAAAATCAGTTTTATATGAACAAGATGATAGAATTGTCAAAATTACACTTAATAGACCTGATACGAGAAATGCACTTTCAGGGGACATTATAGAAGGCTTAGTAGAATATATACAAAAAGCTGATAAAGACAAAAATGTTGGGTGTGTTATTTTAACCGGAGCTGGAAAAAGTTTTTCTTCTGGTGGCAATCTTCAAGAAATAAAAGATATGACTACAAAAGATCAAATGACTCAAGCACAACTTGAAGATTGGTACAGATTTGGTATTCAAAAAATTCCTTTAACTATGAATTCTATTGATATCCCTGTTGTAGCCGCAGTAAACGGTCATGCTGTAGGTGCTGGTAATGATCTTTGTACTATGTGTGATATCAGAATAGCTGGTGAGGATGCAAAATTTTCAGAGAGTTTTCTAAGGATAGGCATTATACCAGGAGATGGAGGATCTTGGTTCCTTCCCAAAATAATTGGTTTGGCAAGAGCTAATGAAATGATCCTAACTTGTGATGTTCTAGATGCTAACAAAGCTCTAGATTGGGGTCTTGTTTCAAAAGTAGTACCTAACGAAAATTTGATAGAAGAAGCTCAACAATTAGCTAAAAAAATTGCCGCCCAACCTCCTGAAGCATCCAGACGAGCCAAACGTTTACTAAGAATGTCACAAAACGTTCCTTTGCAAGATGCATTAGAAATGGCCGCTAGCCAACAAAGCATGTTACAACAACTTGATGATCACAGAGAAGCAATAGACGCGCTACTAGAAAAGAGAAAACCTAATTATAAAAACTCATGATGCAATTAAAAAATTAATATTTAGAATCATCAAAAATATTTTTTAGCGTAATCTTTCTAAAATTGACACATAATTTGCAACAGAAGCACCACCCATATTAAATATACCTGCTAAATTTGCTTTATTGATTTGCATATCTCCAGCTTCTCCAGTCAATTGCATTGCAGACATAACATGTTGAGATACTCCAGTTGCACCAACGGGATGTCCTTTTGACTTCAGTCCCCCAGAGGGGTTTATAGGTAATTTACCAGTCTTCTGAACCCAACCCTCTTCAATAGCTTTATAGCCCTCACCTATTTTAGTTAACCCCATCGCTTCATATTCAATAAGCTCGGCGATCGTAAAACAGTCGTGGGTTTCAACAAATGATAAATTATCCAAGGTTATCTTAGCATCTTGAAGAGCATATTGCCAAGCTTGACGCGCACCTTCAAATTCAGTTTTTTCTCTCTTACTAAGTGGAAGAATATCGTTAACATGCCTTCTTGCTCTAAATGCAATAGCCCTTTTTGCAGAAAGCGACAAATCAAAGTCTTGTATTATTAGTGCCGCCGCCCCATCAGATACCATAGAACAATCGGTTCTTCTTAAAGGTGCAGCAACATAAGGATTTTTTTCTGAAATAGAATTACAAAATTCAAAGCCAAGATTTTTTTGCATATGTGCTAGTGGATTTGAACAACCATTTTCATGATTTTTAGCTGCAATTTTTGCTAGTATATCAGATTTATCACCATATTTTTGAAAATAAGACTTAGCAATAGATGCAAAAACTCCAGTGAACCCCCCTTTTGTACTACCTTCTTCAGGTCTATAACTTGCACCTAGTAAAATATCGCCAACTTTTTCAGAAGATACATCAGTCATTTTTTCTACACCGACTACTAGAGTAGTTTTTGCTTTTTTTGCTTCAATTGCATTCATTGCGGTATGTATGGCAGCAGAACCAGTAGCGCATGCATTTTCAACTCTCATCGCGGGCACGTATCTTAAATCAGATTGTGAAACAGCAGGTAGTGCACCGTGAAAATCTTGTTTTTGAAAGCCATTATTGAATGTTCCAACAAAAATAGCGTCTATTTCTTTAGCAGAAATTTCTGCATGCTCGATAGCTTTTTCAACAACGTCTGCAATCATATTTTCAGATGTTTGTTCTGAATTAACTCCAAATTTACTATGAGCCCACCCAGTTATACAAGCTGACATTTTAACCTCCAAAATTTATATTTTAGTTACAAATTTTCATAAGTAAATTTAAAGTTTCTTTTGGATGAGTTAGCATGGCATCATGCCCAGCATTTAGCTCAAAAATTGGCCATTTCATTTTACGCACAACCTCTCTTGAACTCTCAAGACTTTTGTAAACGGGTTTCGTACAAAAAATATAGGAAAGAGGGATCCCATTACCAACCTCATTTTTAAGAATAAGTTTTGATTGAAATGTACTTAGAGGATGTGGTGTAAGTTTTTCTTCTAGTAACAATGACTTTTTAATATCGAAAACACCGAACGCATCTGCGCTAGGAGCTGGTATTGATATGTTATTTCCAAATTTTTTTGCTAATTCAATTCTTTGTTCAACTGTTTCTTTCGGAGTAATATCAAAAGGTTTTTGACCATCTATTAAAATCATAGCATCAAAATAAATTAATTTTTTTATTCTATCTTTTAATCTATCTGCAACTCCACTTATTACACTTCCGGCGAAGCTATGACCAACTAGTATTATATTGTTAAGATTTTCAAAAATAATATGATTAACAACATCTTCAATAAATGTTTCAATTGTAATTTTTGATGATAATAAATGTTTTTTTTCACCTAAACCCGTGAGTGTTGGAGTTGAAACACTATACCGCTGATATCTCAAGATTTCAGATATTTCATTCCAAACCCATCCTCCATGCCAAGCTCCATGAATTAGTAAGAAATGAGGTTTATTATTTTTCATATCTATCTCTTTGTATTTAATAATAAGATGATTATATCTATCGGATAAACTATAACGATTAAAAATTCAATTATAAGAACAAAAGTTTATATAATGACAAATCTAAATGTAGCTATTTTTGGATGCTCTGGTGCAATTGGAAAGGCACTATGCATTGAATACATAAAAAAACAAAATATTGATAATATCATTGCGTACTCAAGATCAGGTGAAAATTTTGAAAATGATCTTATAAAATCAATAAAAGTTGATTATTGCAATGAAGAAAGCCTATCAAATGCAGCTTCATCTCTACAATTTAAATTAGACATAATAATAGTTGCAATTGGTGCATTAGAAAATCCAGAGAAATCAATTAGGGATTTATCTGCTCAAAAATTTTTAGATATGTTTAACGCTAACACAATACCAACTGCATTAATTGCAAAATATTTTTTACCTTGCCTACATAGGGATAAAACAACAAAATTTGCATCAATTTCTGCGCGAGTAGGAAGCATTGAAGACAATGAACTTGGCGGTTGGTATTCCTATAGAGCTTCAAAATCTGCATTAAATATGATTTTAAAAGGACTATCGATCGAACAAAAAAGATCAAATAAAAACAGTGTCATTTTTGGTCTTCACCCAGGAACAGTGGATTCAAAATTATCTAGACCTTTCCAAAAAAAAGACAAGGAATATTTCTCTCCTGAGTTTTCAGCTAACAAATTGATTGACGTTATTGATACTAAAACAACTGATGATAACGGCAAAATATTTGCTTGGGATAATAAATCAATTCCATATTAAGAATTTGGTTTATATTCTGGTATATTGTAATTAGTAAGATGTTTTTGCCAAAATTCCTTAGTGAAATTAGCACCTAATCTCATAAAAATATAAACAATACACAATGTTAATATAGCCCGAAGAAATAATGTTATTATTATATTTGCTCCAATAAGTGATACTACTGCGGTATCTTCTATAATACTATGAAGCATTCCCACTAATACTAATACACCAAACACGTCTTTGTAGTGAAGTTTTCCAGTTTTAACTTCTTTAATTAGAAGCCCAGCTCCAAATCCAATTCCTAATGTAACTCCTACAACTGCTATTGTAGATGCCTTCTCACCAACACCTAAAAAATTTAAAAATGGTTTTAAAGCTTTTTCAATAAGTTTTTCAACACCAATATATTTTAAAAAATCCAATATAATGACTAATGCAACAATTATGATGAAAATCATTCCAAGCCCTTTTAATTGAGAGATCCCCCAACTTAAAAGATCAGGTGCACTCTCAAGGCTTGGCAATAAAATAGTAGCGGGATAATTCATATATCCTGTTAATTCAAAAAATAAATTCAAAAAATAACATGATAATATTCCTAAACCTAATCTAATAAATATCATTGCACGAGCTCTAACGCCAGCTTTTCGGCAAATAATCACTTCTATTGGTAAAGAATGTGTAAATAGGATGAGAAGCCCTAGAACACTTGCTTGAGCAGCAGTAAATGGAATATCAGCAGGAAGCCCTGAGAAAACTATAAGGCCAGCATAAGGACTAGTTAACATTGATGTTGTAAAAACTAACGAAATAGCTTCTGGTAATCCTAATAAAAACATTAAAGGAGCAAACATCTTGTTTAAAATTTCAACAAAACCTATTTCATCAAGTATTTTTACAACTATTAAAGTAGGTATCATTATGATAAATAATTCATAAGTGATTTCAAAACTTGATTTAGTAAGTTCTTTTATTTTATTCATCTAAAACTCTTAAGCTAACTATAAATAAACTTATCTTTTTGGAAATAAACTTTCCACATAATAAAGGTGACAATAAGTAGATTTGTAAAATTCCAAAAAATTCCATTAACAAATGCAAGTTTATAAGATTGAGTAAGATCAAATATTTCTCCAGACATCCAACCACCTAACCCCATACCTACGATAGTTGCCATTATAACCAAACCTACTCTTTCTCCAACTTCTTCAATTGGGAGATATTTTCTAACTATCATTGCATATGCCGGGACAATCCCACCTTGAGATAAACCAAACATCAAAGACACAATGAATAGTGACAACTGACTGTCAAATGGTAAGAAAAAAACTAAAGACAACATTTGTAATAATGATCCAATGAAAATGGTATATATTGGGCCAATTTTGTCAGATAAAAATCCAAAACCAATCCTACTTATCATTCCTGACAATAGCATTACAGATAAGATTTGAGCTCCAACAGTTAGACCAAAACCTCTCTCAACACATAAAGCAACAATATGAACTTGAGGCATTGCCATCGCAAGACAACAACCAATACCAGCTAAAACTAACAAAGTTTGTAAAGTTTTAGGTGATAGATTCTTAATAGTGCTATTTTCATTATTCAAATTAATGTCTTGGCTATTTGCAGTAACAATATTATTTTTCAATATTAATGAAATTGGAAAGATGATTATCAAACAGATTATTGCAATATAAAAATAGACTTCTTTCCAGTTGCTAAACTCTAGCAGATGACTAATAAAAAGTGGCCACAATCCACCTGCCACGTAATTTGCACTAGCAACTATAGCTACTGCTAGTCCTCTATGTTTTTCAAAAAAATTTCCAATATCCGCCATAGAGGGACCAAAAAAAGTTGATGCAGCTGTACCCATAAAAACTTGTAAAACCAAGAGGTGCCAAAATTGATTGGAAATCATTGCTACTAAATAGGATGATGAAAGAAGAATGACTGCAAAAATAATTGGAAATTTAAGCCCAAATTTATCTATTACTTTTCCAATTAAAAAATTTCCTAATCCAAAACCAACCATAGTAGTAGCATAAAGTAAACTTGCCTTACCTCTATCAATGGCAAATTCAGTTTCCAATGCTGGCATTACAACTACAACTGACCACATGCCTACAGTACCTACAACACCAACAATAAATAAAAGAATTAATCTAATCCAAGACCTTAGACTATCATACTCAATTTCAGGAATGAGACTTTTGTTTTGTATCCGAACCATAATTACTTTCAGAATAATTTATTAAATGATCTCGTTATCTTTTAGATTTTTTATCTCTGCTTCACTGAGACCAATTTTTTCTGATAAAATTTCATCTGTATGTTCTCCAAGTAATGGAGGTGGCATTCTATAACTTGGTGGCGTTTCATGCATTTTAATTGGGTTTGCAATTAATTTTAGAGGAGATTTGCCTGTTTTTTTATGATCCATATTCACTATCATTTCTCTAGCCTTAACATGTGGGTCTGAGAAAACTTGACTTAGTGTATTAATTGGACCACATCCAATTTTTTCTTTCTCTAACTCTTTTAGCCACCACTCGGATGTGTGTTTCATGGTAATTTCGTTTAAAACATTAGTAACAAATTCCCTGTTTGATACTCTGTCCGCATTAGTTTTAAATTTTGGATCATTAATTAACTTTTCTTCGCCAGCTAATTTACAAAATCTCTCAAAAGTTGGGTCATTTCCAACTGAAAGTACGATATATCCATCAGATGTAGGCATGACTTGATAAGGAACAATATTAGGATGCTGATTGCCAAGTCTTTCAGGGTTTTTGTCTGTAGACAAATAATTCATTCCTTGATTAGCAAGCCATGCAACATGTGTATCTAACATACCAATATCAATAAATTGACCTTCTCCAGTTTGAATTTGATGTCTAACAGCTGCAAGAATTCCTACTGATGCAAACATTCCTGCCATCAAGTCTCCAATAGGAACTCCAACTTTCATTGGCTCCCCATTAGGTTCTCCAGTAAGAGCCATGACGCCGCCCATTGCTTGAATTAAGCCATCATAGCCTGGTCTAGATGCATAAGGACCAGTCTGTCCAAAACCTGTGATAGAACAATAAATTAATCTAGGAAACTCTACCTTTAAATCTTTGTAACCAAGGCCATACTTATCTAAAGTACCTGTTTTGAAATTTTCCACTAATATGTCGCAATCTTTAAGTAATTTCTTTATTAAATCCTGCCCTTCTTTTTTACTAAGATTGACAGTTATTGATTTTTTATTCCTGTTTGCTCCACAATAATACGCACTTAAATCCGTCTCTTCTCCGTTTTCGTCTTTTACAAATGGTGGGGCAAATCCCCTGGTATCATCCCCTCCTCCTGGCCTCTCTACTTTTATTATCTCTGCACCAAGATCGCCAAGCATTTGTGTACAATAAGGTCCTGCTAAAACTCTTGTTAGATCTAATACCTTTATTCCGTCCAATGAATTTTTCATAATGTATCTCTTAATGTTTAATCTTTCTAATAGTAAAAAATATACTTTAAATATCTTATATTTTCATTTTTTAAATTTTATTTTAGATTTGCTAGATCTAATTTAGATTTAATGTATATTCTTAACATCTTAAATAAAAATTACCACGATAATTCATGACGAGCAATAAATGACGAAACTAGAAATTGATAAACCCAAATTTGGTGAATTAACTCAAATAGCTTCTGATTTATATTGGGTACATTTTGAGCTTCCTTTTAGATTAAACCATGTAAATTTATTTTTAATGGATACTCCAAAAGGACTATTAATTTTAGATGCTGGCCTAAAATCTGAACACTCTGAAGAACATTGGGAAGCACTTATAAATGGTCCATTAAAATCTAAAAAATTTGCAGGTTTGTTGATTACACATTATCACCCTGATCATATTGGAATGGCAGGTTGGCTTCAAAAAAAATTAGATATTAAATGTTACACAACAGAAAAAGAATTATTCACTGCTAATACTTTTAGATCAATGCCAGATGACGAATATGCAAAAATTTTTCGTAATGTTTTTGTAAGAGCTGGAATGAGTGAGGAAGATATTGTTGCCAAGGGCCCAGCGACAAGACTATATAAAAATAGAGTATATGAGCTACCTGATTTTGAAATCATTAAAGCTGGATACGAAGTTGAGTCTAATGATGGAATATGGATAGCTAGAACAGACTCTGGCCACTCACCTGAACATATTTCTTTGATGGATTATAAAAGAAAATTATATCTTTCAGGAGATTTTTTGTTACCTAGGATTTCACCAAACATTTCTGATAATTTTTTTGATCCACTAGATGATAGATTAGGTGGTTATTTTAAATATCTTAATGAAATATCAACCATGGAACCAGATACAAAAGTATTTCCTTGTCACGATTGGCCATTTACAAATGGTGATCAACGAGCCAAAGACTTAATTAAACATCATAATCATAGATTAAGTTTAATATTAAATGCCCTTAATGAGAAAGATATAACTATTATGGATTCTATTGAAATTATTTTTGATAGAAAAATAGGTGATGAACAAATGCACTTTGCAATTGGAGAAGCAAGAGCTCATCTAATCCATCTAGATGTAACAGGTCAGGCTATGAGTATACAGGATGAACGAGGCACCGTTCATTATAAAAAGATTAATATTTGATCTTTTTATTTTCTTAATTATAAAAGTATTAAAATGATACATAAATGTCATATTTTTAGACAACAATGTTAATTATTAACATTTTTGACTATTATTTAAACTATATTTAAATTATTTCACTAATATTAAATGTAAATTATTTATATATGTAAAAATTGCATATCAATACAACATAACTTTATGAGAGAAGAAAGGAATTATTTATGATTTGTTTCCAGTTCTAAAAAAAATATTATCTAGAAAAGGAGGAGACTTATCTGGGGGCCAACAACAGCAATTAGCTATAGCACGCGCTTTAATAACTAAACCAAAACTTTTGCTAATGGATGAACCCACAGAGGGCATTCAACCAAACATAATTTCATTAATTGGTGAAGTAATAGATTATTTGAAGTCTCAAAAAAAAATGGCTATAATTTTAGTTGAACAGTATTTTGATTTTGCATTTAAAAGAGCTGACAGCATATTTGCTATTACTAGGGGTGAAATCATATACAACGGGAAGAAAGCTTCAATTGACGAAAAAAAATTAAGGAAAGCTGTTAGCATATAAATGTTAAATATAAAAACAACCTTTCAAAGAGCTCACGGCAAAATTGATGTTAAAATAAATAATAATGAAATAAATCGCTTCTATCAATCAGGTTCTGCAAAAGTATTTTACCCTAAATCTTCTCAAAAATTTAAAGAATTAGTTTTAGTTAACACTGCTGGTGGAATTACAAGTGGTGATAATTTTTCTTATGATTTTGAAATTGTTAATAAATCCAAAATTTTTTTAACTACTCAAACCGCAGAAAGAGCTTATAAGGGATTTAATGAACAAGCTAAGATTAAAATTTCTTTAACTGTGGATGACACAAGTAATCTTTTTTGGATACCACAAGAATTAATTTTATTTAACAAATGTAATTTTGATAGAAACATTGAAGTAAATTTAAGTCTTAATTCAAATTTTGTATTAGCTGAAACCACAATATTTGGAAGAACAGCTATGGGTGAATATCTTGAAAAGGGTTATTTCAATGATAATTGGAGAATAAATGTTAATAAAAGTTTGTTTCACGCTGAAGCATTAAATTTAAATGGAAATATTAAAGAAACTCTCTCAAACATTGCTTCAGCTAAAAATGGAGTTGCAATATCTAATATATTTATCTACGGAAAAAAACTATTATCTTATGAGAATAATTTACATGAAAAATTAAAAAACTCAGAAACAGTGTTGTTGTCTCATTCTATATGGAATGATAAAATTTTAGTCAGAATGGTTGCCAAAGATGCATATGATTTGAAATCAATACAAAAAAATTTAATATCAATACTTGCTGATGATAACATTCCAAAAGTATGGAACAGTTAGGGAGAGGACATGAAATTATCACCTAGAGAAAAAGATAAACTCTTAATTAGCTTAGCTGCAATAGTTGCAAGAAATAGGAAAAGTAGAGGAATTAAACTTAACTACCCTGAGGCGATAGCTTTAATTTCAGATTTTGTTGTTGAAGGAGCTAGAGAAGGTCGCACCGTTGCAGACTTAATGGAAGCTGGTGCTCATGTTGTAAAAAAGAATGAATGTATGAGTGGGATTCCTGAAATGATACATGAAGTTCAAGTTGAAGCCACATTTCCCGATGGCACAAAATTAGTAACAGTTCATCATCCTATAAGATAATGGAGATTTAAATGATACCTGGAGAAATTATTACAAAATCTGATGAAATAGTTTTAAATAAAGATTCTGATGCTTTAAAGATAAAAGTTTCAAATACAGGCGATAGACCAATCCAAGTTGGTAGCCACTATCACTTTTACGAAACAAACGAATTTTTATCTTTTGACAGAAATAAAACAAAAGGAATGAGACTAGATATTGCAGCTGGAACTGCAGTTCGCTTTGAACCAGGTCAAACAAGAGAGGTAAATTTAATCAACATCAAAGGTGATAAAAATATTTTTGGGTTTAATCAGAAAATTATGGGAGCCTTGTAATGAGTTCAAAAATAACAAGATCATCATATGCAGAAATGTTTGGCCCTACGACGGGTGACAAAGTTAGATTGGCTGACACAGACTTGTTTATAGAAGTTGAAAATGATTTAACTGTCTATGGCGAGGAAGTGAAATTTGGTGGCGGAAAAGTAATTAGAGACGGTATGGGCCAATCACAAGTTACAAGAAAAGATGGCGCCGTTGACACTGTTATTACAAACGCACTGATAGTTGATGTAAATGGAATATTTAAAGCTGATGTTGGAATCAAAGATGGTATTATTCAAAAAATTGGAAAATCTGGAAATCCTGACACTCAACCAAAAATTGATATTATTATTGGACCTGGCACAGAAATAATCGCAGGTGAAGGTAAAATCATTACAGCAGGAGGATTTGATTCTCACATCCACTATATATGTCCTCAACAAATTGATGATGCTCTGCACTCAGGTTTAACAACAATGCTAGGAGGTGGTACTGGTCCTGCTCATGGAACATTGGCAACAACATGCACACCTGGATCTTGGCATATAGGTAAAATGATACAATCAGCGGATGCCTTTTCTATGAATCTTGCATTTGCTGGTAAAGGCAATTCTTCTAAACCAGAGGGATTAATTGAACAGGTAAATGCTGGGGCTTGCGCACTGAAATTACACGAAGATTGGGGAACAACTCCTGGTGCTATAGATAACTGTCTAAATGTAGCTGACAAAATGGATGTTCAAGTAATGATACATACAGATACATTGAATGAAAGTGGATTTGTAGAGAATACTATAAAAGCTATTAATAATAGAACAATTCATGCCTTTCATACAGAAGGTGCAGGTGGAGGACATGCTCCTGATATCATAAAAGTGTGCGGGAATGAAAATGTAATACCATCATCAACCAATCCAACAAGACCCTATACTATTAATACTTTAGAAGAGCATTTGGATATGCTTATGGTATGTCATCATTTAGATAAATCAATTCCAGAAGACGTTGCCTTCGCCGAAAGCAGGATTAGAAAAGAGACAATAGCTGCAGAGGATATACTTCATGATTTAGGTGCCTTTTCAATTATAGCTTCTGACAGTCAAGCAATGGGAAGGGTTGGAGAAGTTATTATCAGAACTTGGCAAACAGCTCACAAAATGAAAGTTCAAAGAGGTCGTCTAAAGGAAGAAAAAGGTGATAATGATAATATAAGAGTTAAAAGATATGTAGCTAAATATACAATTAATCCGGCTATAACTCACGGTTTATCTAAGCATATAGGCTCGATAACTGAGGGTAAAAGAGCTGACATTGTGATATGGGATCCAGCTTTTTTTGGTGTAAAGCCAGAGATTGTGATGATTGGTGGAAGCATTGCTTGTGCTCAAATGGGTGATCCTAACGCATCAATTCCAACTCCACAACCTGTATATACAAGACCAATGTTTTCTTCTTATGGAAGATCTCTAGAGACATCTTCAATTACTTTTGTAAGTAAAGATTCTATTAAATCTGGAAGTTTAGACTCATTAAAACTTGCTAAAAACACTGTTGTGGTGGAGAAAACAAGAGATATCTCAAAAAAAGATATGGTTTATAATAATTATTGCCCAGATATTTCTGTTGATCCTGAAACATATGAGGTTACAGCTGATGGGGAAATTCTTACCTGCGAGCCAGCTACAGAATTACCTATGGCTCAGAGGTATTTTTTATTTTAGAGAAAATAATGATTTCAGAGAAAATTTTAGTTAATACAGAAAATAAGAAAATAGAAGATACTATAACCTTAACTTATGATCAAAGATTTATTAGAAGAAAAAAGCTTGTCTCTGACAATAATTTTGGGTTTTTAGTAAATTTATCAGAGACTGTGTCTTTAAAAAAAAATGACGGATTTTTACTTGATAATGGATCAATCATTTTAATTAAATCTGCTGAGGAAGAGCTATTAGAAATTACAAGTAATAATCTTATGAAAATAACTTGGCATATTGGTAATAGACATATCCCTTGCCAGATTGAAAATGAAAGACTTTTAATACAAGTTGATAAAGTTATTGAAAACTTAATCATAAAACTGGGTGGATCTGTAAAAAAAGTAAAAGAAGAATTTAACCCAGAAGGTGGTGCATATGGTTTAGGTAGAACTCATGGACACAAACATTAAACAAAAACAATTAACTTTTGATTATCATCAGTTACTACTTTCTTGGTTTTCACCAAGCTTTCCTATTGGTAGCTTTAACTTTTCTCATGGTTTGGAAGCTGCAATTGAATATGAATTTGTATATGATAAAATTAGTTTGGAAGAATGGATAAAACATTTAATTGTAAATGGTTCTGGGAAAACTGACAGTATTTTACTCGTCAACGCTTATAATGGTGAAGAAGTAAATGAACTTGCATTTGCTCTTTGCCCTTCTAAAGAAAGATGGGTTGAATCTTCAAGTCTTGGGAAAGCTTTTTGTAAAAACATTAAAGAAAATTGGGGTTATAAAATTGATACAAATTTAGCTTATCCTACAGCTATTGGAAAAGCTGGTTCATATTTTAAAATACCACTAGAAAAATTATTAATTGCTTTTCTACAGAGCTTTACATCAAATCTTATTAACGTTGGAATTAAACATATCCCATTAGGTCAGAGCGAGGGACAGAAAATTCTAATTAACTTATTGCCAGTTATTGAAAAACAAGCAAACATAAATAAAATTGCACAAATCAATAATTTAGGAAGTTCTGCTTTTTTGTCTGACTTAAGTAGCATGTATCATGAAACATTAATTAATAGGATATATCAAACATGATTAATAACTTTGGACCACTTAGAGTAGGAATTGGAGGCCCTGTAGGTGCAGGGAAAACTAGTTTAACTGAGGCTTTATGCAAAAAACTTTCTAAAAAAGTCTCAATGGCAGTTATTTCTAATGATATTTATACAATTGAGGATGCAGAATATCTTATGAAAGCGCAGGCACTTCCTTTGGAAAGAATAAAAGGAGTTGAAACAGGTGGATGTCCACATACCGCTATTAGAGAAGATGCTTCAATTAATTTGTTAGCGGTCGATGAATTAAAAGAAAAGTTTCCTGACTTAGAATTAATATTAATTGAATCAGGAGGTGATAACTTAGCCGCTACTTTTAGCCCTGAATTGGTAGATTTATCTATTTATGTAATTGATGTAGGAATGGGCGGTGATATTCCTAGAAAAGGAGGGCCTGCTATTACAAAATCTGATTTTTTGCTTGTAAACAAAACAGATCTTGCACCACATGTTGGCGTTGACCTTGATAAAATGAAAAATGATGTTGAAATAGCTAGGAATAAATTACCTTATGTTTTTGGTCAGATGAGAAATAATACTGGAGTAGACTCAATAACATCTTTTCTCAATGAACACGGTGGATTATCCTTAAATTAAAATTTATTTTTATACTTTAAAATTTGTTATCCATACAGTTTGATAAGGATTAAGTTTTATAAATTGCCCGTCTGTTATTTTTTCATTTGGGCACAATAAATCAAACCATTGTTCATCATCAATTAAATTAATCTGGTTACTATTTAATTTTACAGTTTTTGAAGACACATTTGTTAAAGCAAAAATGCTCTGCTTTCTGTCTCTACTCTGTCTCCAAACAGAAAAAATATTTTTATCTAAATTAAGAGTAAATTGAGTTGCGTTTGGATGAAAAGCCGGCTGTACTTTTCTGATAGAAATTAAATTTTTAAATGCAACATAACTGTTATACTCAATGCTATCTTTGTCATTTAATAAACTAATTAAAGATGAATAGCCCCATTTATATCTATTCAGGTTTCTTTTAATTCCCGAACTAGCAAAAGCTTTCTCATCATTTTTTGTTGCAAACAATGAATTAAAATAAAAAGCTGGAACTCCCTCAATTGCTAAAATTATACAATGAGCAGCAATAAATCTTTTTAAGTCAAATTTTCCTTTTTCATCACTTTCGGTAAATTTCAGAGCGTCAAATAATGAAATATTGGCCTCATACACTTTTTCTTCACCATTAGATAATTTTCTCATTGAAAACTGGCTTCCATTTTTCTTTAGTCTCTGAAGCATTTTTTTAATTTCTTTATCAGTTAATACACCTTCAGCAGGTCTCATTCCAATGCCATCATGTGATGAAATAAAGTTGAGATAGGCGTTTCCTATCTGAGCGGGTGGCATTTTCATGCTCCATTTTGTAAGGGCGCTTGAATCCTCAAATAGAAAAGTATTTATAATTAAAGGTGGTAATGGAAAGTTATATACCCAATGAGCCTCATCATTCTTGCCAAAATAACTCAAATTTTCTTGTTTTGGTAAATTGGTCTCAGTAACAATTATTATATCCTTCTCTAGTTGATCTACAATATCTCTTAATAATTTAATAATTTCGTGAGTTTGCGCCAGATTTAGACAAGTCGTTCCAGACTTTTTCCAAATAAATGCAACTGCGTCTAATCGAAAAATTTTGATTCCATACGATGCAAATGTGAGTATTAGATTAATAAATTCTAATAAAACTTCAGGATTTTTAAAATTCAAATCAATTTGATCATGACTAAAAGTACACCATAAAAATTTTTTTTCATTTAAAAATTTTATCTCTGAAAGAAGATTATGGTCACGAGGTCTTACAACCTTACTACAGTCATAATCTTTATCTACAATATAAAAATAATTTTTGCCCGGTCTTTTCTCTTTTAAAAAATTTTTATACCATTGACCTTCAGAAGATGCGTGATTTAAAACTAAATCAGTCATTATGTTAGCATTTTTTGACAACTCTTTGATATCATCCCAAGTACCATAAGTTTCATCTACTTCAAAATGATTTTTGACAGAGAAACCGCCATCTCCACTTGACGGGAAAAAAGGAAGAAAATGAATACAATTTATAAATTTTTTAAGATATTTTTTGTAGAATTTTCCAAAGTTGTTAAGGCTTTTGCCTGATATACCTTTACTGATACTATCTGCATATGTGATTAGTAATATTGTGCTTTCAGACCAAGGGTCTTTTGTTTCAGTTTTAACTTCCAATTTTTTGTAATTATTAATTAGTCTATTGATTTTTTTTGAGTACTCTAAAGTTTTCTCTTTAGAAATTATCGTATCGTAAATATAGTTTAATCTTTTCAAAATATCTAAATTAATATTTTCTTTAAACTTATTATTTGACTTCTGCATTATCTAATTCAACACTTAATTTCAATCTATCTAAAAAATCTGGGATTGCACTCAAGACTCTATTCCACGTTGGAATAAAAGGCGTCTCCATTGGATTTTCAAAAAAAGATTCCCCAGCTTTCATTATATTTAATGCAAATAATTCTACAGTTTTTTCTTCAATATGAGAGTCAAAATTTAAATCATTCATTTGTGCATCACTTCTATATATATCTATCATATCAAGTGCAGCCCTGTAATATGTAGCTTTAATACTTCTAAATGTCTCTAAGGTGAAAATATTTCCCTGAGTTGCAAGTTTTCTTATTAATGCCTTTGTTATATCAATAGACATTCTTGATAATCCAGAATTATCGTCATTCTCTGACAAATCTTGATGTTTATGGTCATATTTCTGAGCTAAATCAACTTGGCAGATTCTGTTACTTGCGTGGTTTCGTTGCATTTCAGACAAAACTCCAATCTCTAACCCCCAATCAGAAGGTATTCTTAGTCTTGGCAACAAGTTTTTTCGAAAAGAAAATTCTCCGGCTAAAGGATATCGGAATGATTTCATAAAATCTAAATATTCACTTCGACCAATTGTTTTTTCCATTGCAAGTAATAAAGGAAAAACAAGTAAACGAGAAACTCTTCCATTCATTTTCCCATCTGCAACTCTAGGATAATATCCCTTACAAAACTGAAAATTAAATACTGGATTAGCCACAGGGTAAAATAATTTTGCTAATAAAGATTTTTCGTATGTTAAGATGTCACAGTCATGTAAAGCAATAGATTCTGCCTTGCCCCTAGCTAGGGTCATACCTATGCAGAACCAAACATTTCTACCTTTTCCAAATTCTTTGGGTGACAAACCTTTATCTTTTAATTCTTTGTCAAGTTCAATTAATCTTGGTCCATCATTCCAAAGAATGGAATGAGGTATTTCTAAATTCTTAAAAAAGTTAGAAGCTTCTGTGTATTGATTTTTGTTTGCTCTATCTAAACCTATCACTATATGGTTTAAAAATTTGGTTTTATTAATTTCATTAATAATCTTTGGCAATGCCTTTCCGCTAATTTCAGAAAATAAACATGGTAGAATTAATTCCATTGGATTGTTCTTAGAAAATTTAATTAAATCATTTTCTAACTTTTTATAATTCGCTTCCGAAGACGTTCCATATGAAAAATCATGTAAATTTGCAACTATGCCATTTTGATAAAAACTACCCATATCACTATCCTTCTAATTCAAAATTAATTTTTTTAAGCGATGCTCTTACCACTTCTTCCCATCCTTGTGGTGCTGTTTGAGTTGCTCTAATTATTTTTTTATCTTTTAAATGACGTAAATTCTTTTTATTTGGTAAAGGAATTATACAAGGCTGATCAGAAACATTTAACATTGAAATATCATTAGGACTATCCCCTACAACTATTGTATGATAGTTGAAATCAAATTCATTTTTTAACTTTTCAATCAATGTAATCATAGCTTTACCTTTTGAACAATCGTCACATATATTATAAATTCTTCCACCTTCATGCAGTTTCATGCCAATTTCTTTTAAAAGACTAGTGAATTCATTAACTATCTCCTTAGAGCCTTCAAAAACTAATGGTATTGAATATTCTCTATTAAGAGCAAACGGCAAATATTTTTTATTAAGACCAAGAATTTTCATTTGTTCGATTGAGCTCATATCTTTTAAAAAAAAACACCTTTTTTGGAAATTTTTAGGAATGTTTTTTTCAAATAACTCTAAAATTTCAGGTAATGATCTACTGAAAACAAGAGAGTTATTTTTAACTTTGATTTTTGGATGAACTAAGTCGAGATTATGTATTGCTGCACCATTTTCAACAATAAAAGGAAGATTTTGTCCTAATTGGTCAAGAAACACCTGAATTTCTGAATTTGTCTTACTAGTGTTTGGTATAATCTTAATACCATTTTTAATACAATCTAATATAAAATCTTTTATCTCCTTAAACTCAAAATTATTATGATTTAATAATGAACCATCAAGGTCTGTAAAAATAAATATTTGACAATTTTTCATGGCAACAAGTTAGGGATTATTAAATTTTTATAAAGATTTTTGTTTAGCCATAATAAAATTTGATGATTTATTAGGCAAAAACATTCCAGAAACAATTATAGCTATTGATATAATAGCCAATGATTTTAGAACGTGAGAAAAATCAAATCCATTTTTTAACAAAATAGATATTGCAGGCAAAACTGCAGCACCAGCACATAAGTTAACCATAAACTTGATTGAAAGCACTCGACCTCTCCAACTATCTTGAACATATTTTACCAAAATAATATCTGTTATGGGAACTTGCCCAAAGACAAACAACATTCCTGCTAACATAATGAATAATAGACTGTAATCTAATGTAAAACTTGCTAAGTAGATGAAAATTAGTTGACCAACACCCATAGCTGATAAAACATATTTTGGAGGAATTTTATCAGCCAACCAACCAGTTCCAATTTGAGCAAATGAAGCAAAAGCGTAAACTAATCCCGCTAATATTCCCGTTATTGCAATATCATTTGAAATTTCTGATAAATTGATTTCAAATAATCTTGGTATTAGAAATGTCATTGAACCAAAGATAAATCCTCCAGATAGTGTAACAATACTTAAGCAAATAAGAACTGTTTGCCATCCATCCTTTACAACTTGATTTTTTTCATTTTGAATTTCTGACTTTAAATTTGAATAATTTTCTTCTAACTCTATAAAAGAAATTAATTGAGTAATTCCAAATATAATACAAAAAATTGCAGGTAGCATGAAAGCTAGTCTCCAATCAGCATAAGCTATAAGAAATCCTGTTAGGACTGGTGCTAAAGCTACCCCCATATTACCCCAAACACCATTTATACCTAGCCTCAAACCTACTCTACCTGGTCTTTTTGTAATCATTGCAATACCAACTGGATGGTAAATTGCTGCAAAAAAACCCAGAATGCCTAATGATATTCCTAACATCTCTACAGAATTTGAAAAAGCAGTTAGTAATGCACCTAGAGCCAAACCAAAAGGATAAATTGTAATTAATATAGCTCTTGAAAATTTGTCAGCTAACCAACCCGCTAAGGGTGCTGCAGCTCCAAATAAAACCACACCTAAAGTTCCATAAATAATAATTTCTTCATAAGATAACCCAAATTCTCTACCCGCATCAAATGCTGCCTTGGCAAAAATAAGCATCATAAAATGATCAAGTAAATGCCCTATATTCAGATATAAATCTGGTATTGAGTAAGTTTTAGAACTATCAAGATTTAATAATTTCATATTTACTAGTCTGATATAAGTTAAATTAATTTAGGAAAAAAAAGTAGTAAAATCATTATAATTTAATTTTTCAACTCTTAAAGCATTCTCAGGAGCATCTGTATCCTCGTAACCAATTGAAACACCACATACTAACATTTCGTTTTCTTTGAATCCTAAATGGTCTGCAATTAAAGTATGAAATCTTGTAAAAGCAACTTGACCACAGGTATGCAATCCTTCGCCCCTAGCACTCACTAATATACTCTGAATAAACATACCAACATCCATAAATGTTCCTGTTGCAAGTCGTCTATCCATAGTAATAAACATCCCAAGGGGGGCACCAAAAAAATGAAAATTTTCCTGCATTTGTTTATCTCTAGCTTCAAAATCATCTCTTTTAATGTTAAGAAGCTTATAAAGTTCAAAACCAACTGCTCTTCTTCTAGAAATAAATGGTTCAAACCACTCAGTTGGATAATAATCAAATTCTTGTTTAAAATTTTTTGCAGAACCAATTTCAATAGATTCTAAAATAGAATTTGTAATTGCTTGCTTTTTTTCACCTTCTACAACATATACATGCCAAGGCTGTATATTATGTCCACTTGGCGCAAAAGCAGAACACTCTAAAATATTTTTTATCTTGTCTTTTGGTATCGGGTCTGGAAGAAACCTTCTAACTGATCTTCTTGAAATGAAAGCTTCCTTTACATTCATGCTCAAAACCTCACAATAAAAATTAAATAAATAACAGTTTAACTATTTACGTTATTTAATTTTTAATCAATTAATTAATTTAATTTTGTGAGAATATATTTCTAAAAAATTCAACTTTCTCTATTCTCTCAAACAAATAAGGTTGCCTTTTTCTAATCATATTAGCGAGTGAAGTTTCATTTATTTTTTTTAAACTTTCATATTTAATATTTTTAGCTTTGATTATTTTCTTTTCTTCAACTTTTTTCCAAAAACTTTTTACTTTAATTAGATAAGGTTTATTTTTTTTTGGATCAGATGAGTGGTAGTGCTTAATTGCTTTATCCCATGAACCATATTTATTTTTTAATTGTTGTAAAAATGAAGCTGCATATGAAATATTAGGATTAACCTCAAACATATCAGAAATCTTCTTGAAATTGTTTTTATGCCATTTGATATTAATCTGCATGCAACCAACATCAATATTAAAATCATTTCTTTTTAAATTTTTAAAAACATAATTTGTCATTTGTTTTTTCGTATCAAAAAACAAACTTTTTCCAGCATGATTTATTGTCCAAGGCCAGATAATATATTTATTATTGATTTTTCTAATAGCCTCAGCTTTCCCTATACCAAGAAGAAGTCCTTTTGGAATGTCAGTTTGTAACTCTACGCTTTCGATTGTATTTTCGCATAATTTTAATTTGTCAATATTATCTGCAAAAGCTTCCTTAACTAATATAAGAAAAGAGATAGTAAATATTATTGAAGATTTAGATAATTTCATGCTTTTCATAAGCAATGAATATGCCAGACAATCTACTTTCTTAATTTTTTATAATCCGGTTCTCTTTTTTCTAAGAAAGCATCAATACCCTCTATGCTCTCTTTGTCACCCATAGATTTCACCATGAAATCGGTTTCCATTTGAAGTTGCTCTGAAAAATTATTGCCATAAGCAGATCTAGATAATTTCTTTATTCTAGAAATTGAATTTTTTGGAAGATTATCAAAATTTTTAGATAATTCCAAAGCAGTTTCTTTTGCATTTCCTTTTTGAGACAAAACGTTAATAGCCCCTATTTGATATAATCTAGAGGCATCTATTTTACCTCCTATCATTGCCATTTCAGAAAGCATTTGACGTGGCATAGTTTCAGATAAAAATTTAGTTGCATTGCCATCAGGTGTTAATCCAATTTTAACATAAGCTAAGGAAAAAAACGTATGTTCACTCATCACGACTAAATCACAAGCCATAGCCAATGAAACACCTGCACCAGCAGCCCCACCTTCAATAGCTGAAATAATTGGTTTTGAGCAGTCATATATCGCTTGAATTGTTCCATTTAACTGACCTAGTGCATTATATCTGTCATCTTCTGTCATTGATCTTCTTGTTTTAAGACCATTCAGGTCACCACCTGCACAAAAGAAATCTCCTGCACCAGTGATGATGATTGAGTTTACATCCTTATTTTCTTCACCCATTTTGATCGTTGATTTTAACTCATCGTGAAAACCAATGATCATTGAATTTCGTTTTGAAGGATTATTAATAGTTATTAACAAAGTATTACCAATTAATTTATTTTCTATAATAGCCATTTCATTCCTGCACTTTAATTTATTTAATGATTGAATTTAAAAACTTATGTAGTCATTCTTTAAGAAACTAACTAAAATTGCAAATTTATTATGAATTTTGAAAAATCACTCAAATTGATTATGAAATCTGCACTTGATGCAGCTAAACCTGAAGGTAAATTTAGAAATCTTCCTCAAAGGCCAAAAGGTAAACTAATTGTATTAGGTGCAGGTAAAGCAGGTGCAAGTATGGCACATGAATTCGAAAATACTTATGATGGTCCTCTAGAGGGTTTAGTCGTAACAAGGTATGGTCATTATACTAAAACTAAATTTATAAAAATTGTAGAAGCCTCTCATCCCGAACCAGATAAAAATGGTCTATTAGCATCTAAAAAGATATTTGAATTAGCCACACAATCATCAAGAGATGATCATTTAGTTTTTCTTATTTCAGGCGGAGCATCATCTTTACTAACACTGCCTGCAAAAGGTGTTAGTTTTGAAGAAAAACAAAGAATAAATAAGGAACTTTTACGTTGTGGAGCTCCTATAGATGAAATGAACATTGTAAGACGATCTTTATCTCAAATCAAAGGTGGCCGCCTTGCTCAAGCAATTTTTCCAGCAAAACTTACAACTTATATGATATCTGATATTCCTGGTGACGACCCTGCTTATATTGGTTCAGGTCCAACAATACAAGCAAATGGTTTAAATGAAGATTCAATTAAGATATTAGAAAAATATGAAATTTCTATTAATAACAAATTAAGAGATATTATAAAAAAAAATACATTACCAAAATTGAACAAATCTCCTGAATACATGCTTGCAACCCCAATGATGGCTCTAAAAAAAGCAGCTGAAGTCGCTATAAAACAAAATTTCATTCCTGTCATTATTTCAGACACACTTGAGGGAGAATCTAAAATTGAAGGTAAAAAAATGGCTGAGTTAGCAATAAAAATTAAAAAAGAAAAAAAATATCAAGATATTATCTTACAAAAACCAATATTACTTTTATCTGGTGGAGAAACTACAGTGACTGTCAATGGTAATGGTAAAGGAGGTAGAAATACCGAATTTATGCTTTCAATGGCAATTAACCTAAAAAATACAAGTGGTATAAATTGTCTTGCAATTGATACAGATGGGATAGATGGCGTTGAGGATAATGCCGGAGCATATATCTCAGAGGAAACTCTAAAAAAAGCGTATATGAAAAAAATAAATCCACTTAGTTATTTAAATGCTAATAACTCCTATGAATTTTTTGAAAAAATAGATGATTTAATTTTTACTTCACCTACCTTAACAAATGTAAATGACTTTAGAGCTGTTTTAATTCAACCTTAAATTTACTATGATTTAGGAGCTGTCTCAGCAAAACCTAGAAGTTTTAATGACACATTATCAAACCATTGACTTATTTTTGGTCTGTTTAATTTCCAATCTCTAACATTTCTAAATGACATGTAGTCAAGTGCAGTAGCTAAGGCAATGTTTGCCGCATCAAAACCTTTTGGGTTTGACCAGTTAATAATGTCAATTTCCAAAAAATCTAATGTTTTATCTATTTTACCTAATTGTAAATCTAACCATAATTTTGAAGGTGTCTCACCTCCTGCATATCTTTCTGAATAAACCACAAGAAGTGATGCGTCAGTTAATCCTTCAGCAAGAGCTGATCTACTTAATATAATATCTCTTTCTGAACCATTTTCAGGTATTAATCCACCTCCTAATTTATTTAAATGATCAACAATTACTCTACTATCAAATAAAAAATCTCCATCAGGTTTTTGTAATACTGGGATTTTTCCAAGAGGATTTTTACCTCTTAATAAGGTATCATTTTCACTTCCTGTCTCAACGAGTTCTAATTCATCTTGAATTCCAGCTCTATAAGCTGATAATAAAACCTTACGTACATATGGAGAAGCAGGACTAAACGTTAATTTAAACATAATAACCTCCAAAATTAATTTACTGTATAATATGAGATGATATTTAACCAGACATTTTGATTTAATTTAATTTTAATTATAGTAGATATTTATGAAGTATATGATTGTTACACAAACTTTTCCCCCTCGAACTGGAGGTATGCAAAATGTTATGGATTCAATTTCTAAAAGATTATCAATCAATAATGAGATACATATTTTCCCAGATCATTTTCTATCCAAAAAATATGGAGATTCAAATTACAACATCAATATTCACAACAATTTTTCTCCTAAAATATTAAGACCATATGTCAAAAAAAAATTTTTAAAAATAATTTGTAAACATAATGATGTTATCATATGTGACAGCTGGAAATCTTTAAATGCTGTACCTAAAAGCATTAATAAGATATATGTCTTTGCTCATGGACAAGAATTTTTATCAAAAGAAAAAAAGTTTGAAAAAATAAAAAAATCTTTAAACAGAGCCTCTTGTATAATTTGTAGTTCTCATTACACAGCTAACTTGATTGACAAATTGAAAATTTCAAATACAAAAAAAGTAGTTATTCCTCCTACTTATTCACTTGAAAAAAAATCAGAAAATAAAATAAAATCTGCGGAGAAGTCAGAAGCAGTCTCTCTTTTAACAATTTGTAGACTGGAAAAAAGAAAAGGTATCCTTCCCGTTTTGAGATGCTTATCAAATTTAAATGCAAATAACTTATTGAAACCTTTTAAGTGGAATATTTGTGGTGAGGGATTACAATTAGAAGAATTAAAAGAAAATATTAAAAAATTAAATTTATCAGACAACGTATTCTTGGTTGGCAAAATAAACGGCAATTTAAAACAAAAATTTTTAGAAAGTTCTGATGTTTTTATAATGCCATCATATAAAGTGAATAACTCTATTGAAGGTTTTGGTATATCTTATATTGAAGCAGCCGCCTATAGAATTCCATCAATTGCAGGATTAGATGGGGGAGTAACAGATGCCGTGATTGATAAAAAAACAGGTTGGTGTGTAGATCCTTTAAATCAAGAGCAATTAGCTAATGTTTTAAGAGATGCTATCAATAATGAAGATCAAAGACTAAAATACGGAATACATGCAGAAAAAAATTTTTTACAATATTTTTTAGGAGAAAAAGTTTTCAGGAAATTCATGGATACCATCAGAATTTAAATGTAAATTATAAATATTTTCTGCAAAATTGGTTTCTAAATTTCCATAGTAATGTGGAAAAAGATCACCATTCCTAGAAACTTCCCATTTAAGTTTATCTTGTATTTTTTTAGTGCTAAAAGAGATAATTATTAAGTTTTTCTTTCCTCGAAAATGTTTTGTTACTGTTTCATGTAATTGTTTTTTTGTAGACAAATGAATGAAACCATCTCTGTTGTCCACATCTGAGCCAGAATAAAATTGATTTAAAATTGCTTGATCCCATTCATCTTTAGAACAGACTTTATAAACTAAATTCATAATTTATTTTCATTTTCTTTCATGAATTCTTTTATTAAGTTTATTAAAAGTTCTGGTTCATCTTCTTGAGAATAATGACCAGCATTTGGCAATTCAACTACCTTAGAACCAGGGAAAAGAGCTTTAAAGTCTCTAATAGCATAATCTGGTTCAATTGCTTTATCTTTCATTCCGTAAGCCAAAATAGCTGGTTTCGAACATAAAGACTTAAGGTCACCTTGTTTAATACCTTCAACAATATAAGGTACAATCCTATTTAAAAGAGCATCTAAAGGGAAATTAATAGCTCCTTTACAACTCGCTCTATCTGGAAACTGAGCTGAATAAGCATTAATCCACGTTTCATTAATAATATTATTATTTGTAAAATTAGGTATCTTCATGACAGAAAGGAGTGTAGACCCTAGTTCACCCAAAATACCATCTAATGTTTTATCTTTATAATGTTTGTTTATCCACTGAAACCATGGTGATAAATTCTTCGGTCTTTCTTCTTTGCTATATCCAAATAACGTATTAATTAAAACAAAATTTTTTACCTTATTAAGGTTTCTTATCGAATAAGCAGCTGTTATCGGACCACCCCAATCTTGTCCAACAAACGTAATATTGGTTAATTTTAAATTGTCTATTAATCTACTCAAATTTTCTACATGAGTTTTCAAAGTATATTCTTTATCTTGCGGAGTTTCTGATTTACCAAAACCCATCATATCTGGAACAATAACCCTATATGATTTTGATAATTCAGGTATGAATTTTCTATATAAATAGCCCCAGGTAGGTTCACCATGAAGAAGAATAATTGGATTAGCCTGTCTTGGCCCCTCATCTACGTAATGCATTAGAAAACCATTTCCATCAAAAAAATTAGGCTGAAATGGCCATGTTCCTTTAAATGTTTCGGACGCTTTTATCATTTATAAAACCTTCTATAAATCAATCTACATTTCTGTACTTGTGGCTTCCTTCTCATACGTAAAAGTACAAACACCTACAAAATTATTTTCCTTAAAAACCAGACTTCCTTTTAGATCTGCAATAATGTTTAGATAATTAGATTCAAAGCTTTTCAATGCATCTGGATTTTCAAATTTAATGGAAACATTTAGATCACCTGATTGACTGATGAAAATATTAAGACCTACAATATTATATTCACTTATTTTAGAACCAAACTTTTCAGAGCAAAATGAGGCAGCCAATTTTGCTTCGCTTATAGATGTAAATTTAAAATTTAAAATTTTTCCAAACATTTTTAACCTTTAATTTGATCTAACATATTCATAAGTTGTTCATTGTCAGATGAAAGATTTTTTATACGTTTCAATGTTCCTACATTCAGGTTTAACTCTGATTTTAAATTTTTCCCTTCTGAAGTTAGTTCAAGAATATCATTCTTTTTATGAGCAATGCCAAATTGTATTAATAAATCTTCATCATCTTTAGAAATTTGTTCATTTATAATAAATTTTAAAATTGTAATTGCTTCTATTATTTTAAGGTTTTTAAAATTTCTAATTAATTTGTTTAATATATTAATTACAGATTCAGCGGTTCCTTTTCTTTGATTAACTTGTACTTCTAGTTGATAAGACAACTTTGAAGCTAAACCTTTTAATAATTTAATTTTGTTTTGTGTTAATCTTCTTACTCTATTATCACTTACACACAAAGTTCCAAGAGTATAACCATCTGAAGTATTAACGGGAAATGCTGCATAGAACTTTACTCCAAATTCAACAACCGCTGGATGGTTCTTAAAACGATAGTCAATAGTCATATCATTGATGATTAAAGGTTCTGTTTTTTCTATTGCAAATTGACATAGCGTTTGGTCTCTTGGCAGTTCCATTGGTACTTCATCTGGAAAACCATCTCTTGCTAAAACAAACTGTTTTTCACTATCAATAACCCCAGTCCAACTTACTGGACAACCAGTTATTTCTTTTGCAAGAAAACAATAAATATCATATAATTCCTCTTTTACTTCATCTAATACACCAGTTCTTTGAACTGCTTTAACCCTAAGTGCATCGTTGGAAGGTATATTCGCTGGTTTAAACTTCATTAATTATACTTTATTTTTCATTAGAATTTTGAAATAGTAATTAATACTAACTTTACAATTTCCATTCATCAAGTATCACTTATGATAAAATCATAGAAAATACTATAATGATTGAAAAAATAACTAAATTTTAAAATTCAAATATAAATAAATAACCATAACTAACAATTATTGCTGGAAAAGCTGAGTAGATTGTAGCTATGAAAGCAGCTTTGGGGTGTAATGCAATTGCAGGAAACAAAGCATCACCGTCATTTGAAATTGCATTACCTATTTGTGCAGACAAAGGTATAATACCATTTAAGTATAGAGTGGTAACTAATATTTGTGGTCCACAACCAGGTAAAAAACCTATCAGAATAGCAATTAATGGAATTAATATATAATATGATTTGAAGATAGTTTCTAAATTAAAACCTCCAAAATGAACAGTTAATTCATAAGCAAGGAAAGCGAGAATCACCCAACCTGTTATAAAGTTAGAATCTGAAACAGTTCTTCTCAGTATCTTTTCATTAGGTCCTGAAGGGCTATACTTAAAACCACTAATGATTGGTATAATCCACATAATAAAACACAGAGAACCTGCAAAAAAGCCAAAAAATGTTATTGGATTATCAATAAAATTATTTGAAAAATATGCATCAAGATCTATTTGAAAAGCTGATAAAATTCCAAAAATCATGCCTGGTATTATTAAAGCTAGCCAGATTAAATCTAAAGTTTTTGATGATTTATACTTTGATGGTTTACAATTTAATCTAATCAAGTCACAACCATTCATCTTCATGAAACTCTTTCCATGAATTGAATTAACTAGTAAACCGGACACATATCCTACAAAAAAACCGATTAATAGAATTAATAATCCAGTTACTGGTTCTCTTGCAATTAATAGAAAAGCCGCATCACCCATTGTCGCAGTCAAAGCTGCAACAACAGATCCAAAAGATGCTTTGCCTCTTGAGTATTGAGTTAAAACAATAATTGCTCCACCACAGCCTGGGAGAGCTCCAAGAAAGGAACTTATAAAGACTTCTAATTTTGGTTTATTTAAAAGAATATTTTTTACATCAATTTTTAGATACTTTTCTAATGTAAAAAAAAGCAATAATGTTCCAGCCACAAAACTAGTAACACCTATATAAGCATCAGAAACTGATGATTTTATAATTTCCCATGTCTTATTATCCATATTAAAAAACAGGTAAACTCCAACAAATAAAAACAAATAACTAAATATTTGCTGATACCTAATAATAAATGGGTACATGGTTGCCTGTGATGAGTTATAATTCATGAATTCTCTATAAATTTGTTTATGCACCTTATATTGCACACAGCATTGATGACGTCAATATACTAATAAAGTTAGCTATGGCTAATTTATTGTTTCAAAATTTATTTAGATTTAAAATATTTAATTTAAAATAAATGTTAAATATGTTTATAAATATATTGATAAAAGTGAGAAATTACATGCAAATTGATAAAGACACACAAGCTTTAATTAATGAACGTATAAATAATAATGCACCTGCTCTTGAAAGCTTTACTCCACAGGAGCTTAGAGCTTTAAGAGCAAAAATGGCAGAAACTCCTGAAGAGTTGAAGGTTGATATAACAGATGTTGAAGATTTCTCAGTTAAAGGTACTCTTGGAACTATTCCACTAAGAAAATATTTTAACAAATCTTCGCATAACATTAATAAAGACAAGTTCCCTTTAATAATATATTTTCATGGGGGTGGCTTTGTCATGGGTGATCTTGAAAGTCATGATTTAGTATGTAGACATCTTTGCAAACAAAGCAATGCTATAGTAATAGCAGTTGATTATAAACTTGCTCCTGAATACAAATTTCCATCTCAAATTACTGAGACAAAAGATGCAATTATAGAAATTATCAAAATATCAAATGAACTTAAAATTGATGAAAATAAAATCATTTTGTGTGGAGATAGTGCTGGTGGCGCTCTAGCAACTGTTGGCACGATTATGTCAAAAGATAAAATCATTCCAAAAATACACGGTCAAATTTTAGTTTATCCTTGGGTAGATATGACTATGTGCAGAAGATCCATGGATATTAAACTCGATGGAATGATTCTTAATAAAAAAACTATAGAATACTTTGTGAAACATTATTTGAATTCTTATGAAGAACAAGTAGATTGGAGGGCGTCTCCGATTTTAACACCTAACTTAGAAAACATGCCACCAACTTATATTTTTGGAGCCGGTCTAGACCCTCTAGTTGATGAAGGTGATGCTTACAAGAGAAGACTTTTGTCTTTTGGAAATGAAGTTCATTATCGTCTATTCCCGGGTCAAATGCATGCTTTTGTTAGTAATTCTGTACAATTGCCAACAGCTCTAATATGCATAAAAGAAATGAGTGAGGCCGCTGTTACAATATTTTCAACGCTTAAATAATTGATAATTATTAGCATCAAGCTAAATTCAAAATTAAAATTATAAGTTTTAACTGTAATTATTTATGATTATAAATATTGTCTCTATTTAAATCATGAACATCTCTTCTGCCACATAAAGCCATTGTCATATCTGCTTCTGTTTTAATGATGTTAAGAGCTTTTGTTACACCTTCTTTTCCAAGAGCTCCTAAACCATACAAAAATGCTCTACCAATATATGTTCCTTTTGCTCCTAAACACATTGCTTTAATGACATCCTGACCAGATCTTATCCCTCCGTCTAAGTGAACTTCAATAAGTTTACCAACCTTATCTACTATTTCAGGTAAAATATTTATAGTAGAGGATGCCCCATCAAGCTGTCTTCCTCCATGATTGGAAACAATTATAGCATCTGCCCCTGTTTTGGAAGCTAACAGAGCATCTTCAGAATCTAAAATGCCTTTAATTATTAATTTACCACCCCATCTCTTCCTAATCCAATCTACTTCTTGCCAATCAAGTTTTTGATCAAACTGAGTGCTTATCCAAGAACCTAAAGATCTTACGTCTTTTATTCCTTCAACATGACCAACAATATTTCCAAAAAAATGATTTTTGGTTGTCAGCATTCTTAAACACCACATAGGCCTAGTTAATACTTGATATATATGCTTTGGAATTAATTTGGGTGGCGTTGATAGTCCATTTCTTAAATCTTTGTGCCTTTGGCCTAAAAGTTGTAAATCAAGTGTTAAAACTAAAGCACTGCATTTAGCTTCTTTGGCTCTATCAATAAGACGTTCCATAAATTTTTTATCTTTCATTACATAAAGTTGAAACCAAAATGGTTTTTTTGTTTTTTCAGCTACTGCTTCAATAGAACAAACACTCATTGTTGATAAAGTGTAAGGAATACCAAATTCTTCAGCTGCTTGTGCTGCTAATATTTCTCCATCTGCTCTTTGCATTCCTGTCAAACCTGTTGGAGCGATCGCTACTGGCATTGAAACAGATTGATTAATCATCTTAGTTTCAAGAGTTCTATTTGACATATCAATTGCAACCCTTTGCCTAAGTTTAATTTTTTGAAAGTCAGAAACATTTTCATTGTATGTTGTTTCAGTCCATGAACCAGAGTTCACATAATCAAAAAACATTTTTGGAACACGCTTTTTTGCTAACGTTTCTAAATCTTTAATTTCTAAAATTTCCATTAAAACTTCCTATTATTTCTAATATACATTATTAAATAAAATTTTATTAAACTCAATAATACAGTTGGTAAAAGGTTTATTTTAAATTGGAGGAAATATTGAAAATTTTTGAATTAAGAACTTATACATTATATGTTGGCAAATTGTCAGCAGCTATAAAAATTTATGAGGATTTAGGATGGCCAGCATTAAAAAAATATAAGGATAATATTGTACGATATTATATTGGTGATGTAGGTGCATTAAACCAAATAATTCACGTCTGGAAATTTCAAGATGATAATAGTAGAAGAGAATTGTGGAAAACTATATATAATGATAAAGATTTTATAAGGTTTGCCTCAGAGTTTAGACCACTTGTCTTAACACAAGAAAACAAACTAATGACAGCTGCCCCATGGACACCTTTCGAAACAAATTAGGAAAATTTAATGCAAAAAAACAAATATAATATTGCTGTAATTCCAGGTGATGGTATTGGAACAGAGGTTATGCCGGAAGCTCTAAAAGTTCTGAATATAGTTTCAAATAAATATGGTATTAATCTTCACTTTGATCATTTTGATTTTAGTTCTTATGAATATTATTCAAAACATGGTCAAATGATGCCAGATGATTGGAAGAAGCAAATTGGAGAGCATGATGCTTTATTTTTTGGATCAGTAGGTTGGCCAGATAAAATTCCTGATCATATTTCATTATGGGGATCTTTATTAAAATTTAGAAGAGAGTTTGATCAATACATAAATCTTAGACCAGTTAAATTAATGCCTGGAGTTCCTTCCCCTCTTGCAAATCGGAAACCAGGGGATATAGATTTTTATATTATTAGAGAAAACACTGAGGGAGAATACTCTTCTATAGGTGGTAAAATGTTTCCAGATACTGAAAGAGAAATTGTGATGCAGGAAACTATCATGTCCCGAGTAGGCGTAGATAGAGTTCTTAAATTTGCATTTGAATTAGCAAATAAAACAGAAAAAAAACATTTAACATCTGCTACAAAATCTAATGGTATTTCTATTACCATGCCCTATTGGGATGAGAGGGTAGAAGATATGGCAAAACAATATTCTGATGTTAAATGGGATAAATATCATATTGATATACTTTGTGCACATTTTGTACTTAACCCTGATAAATTTAACGTTGTGGTAGCTTCAAATTTGTTTGGTGATATTTTATCAGATTTAGGACCTGCATGTACTGGAACAATAGGTATTGCTCCGTCTGGGAACATCAACCCTGAGAAAAAATTTCCATCATTATTTGAACCAGTTCATGGATCTGCGCCAGATATTGCTGGTAAAGGGATTGCCAACCCTGTTGGTCAAATTTGGGCAGGCGCAATGATGCTTGAATATCTTGGATTTAAAGAAGCATCAGAACATATTGTTAGAGCAATAGAAGAAGTTTTAGAAAAAGAAGAATATAGAACTGGAGATTTAGGTGGAAAAGCAAACACTATTGGTTGTGGATCAGCCATTGCAGATGCAATTTAATATTTAAGACTTTAGTTTTTGCCTTAATTTTTGCATGCCACCAATCCACCTAGAATAATTATTAGCTTTATTTTGAAAGTAGCCTAAGACCTGCTCATGTGGTGAAATAAGAAAAGTTTCTTCTTTAATAGCTTTTATGACATCTAAAGCTACATGTTCTGGTCTCATCATTCCATCAAGCGCTGATACCTCGTTTTCTCTACCTTTTGTCATAGCTGTCTCTACGGCCTGTGGACATAATATTGAAACACCTATTCCTTGCTTTCCGTAAGTAATTGCAATCCACTCAGCAAAACCGATAGCAGCATGTTTAGTGGTTGAATATGTAACTGAGTCAATATGACTCAGCAATCCTGCAGCAGAAGAAGTGTTTACAAAATATCCACTACCTCTTTTTAACATTTTAGGTATCAGTTTTTTTGCTGCAAAAACATGGGACATGACATGTAAATCCCAGTTTTTATTCCAATCTTGTCTGGATGTCTGTTCATTACCTAAACTCAGTATTCCAGCGTTAGAACAGAAGATATCAATAAGACCAAATTCAAGATTAATTTCATCAATAATTCTAATTAATTCCTTTTCATTGGTTACATCACAAATTTTAGAAATTAGTTTATTACTTCCTAACTCAAAATTATCAAAATTTATATCAAGTACTATTACAACTTTTGCTTTTTCATGTATAAAACTCGTTGCTAAGGCTTTACCAATGCCGCCAGATCCACCAGTAACAACAATAACTTTGTTTTCTATTTCCAAATTTTAAACCTAATGTATTTATTTTTGTTTTTCTATTATATCAAGAAGATGTCCTAAATCTTTAACTTCTTTAACATTAAAAACGTCTGCCAGAAACTTATTATTTTCTTCACTAGGTCTAAACTTAACACCCTCTTTTTTTGAATAAGAAACCCAGTTATTTTCTTCTAGCTTTTTTACATGTCTTCGCACTGTTTCTATACTTAACGAGGTTAATGATGAAATAAGGGTATAAGTTAAAACGCTACGTGTCTTGAACCCAGTTTTAGTTAATTTAAACCATAGTTCTACCGCTTCTTCTCTTATTTTAGATTCTGCTTGATCTGACATTACTAAAATATGATGCCAAGCAATAACTTGAAAAATTAAATAAGCGTTTCCACTACCCCAAGTTTCAACTGCAAATTTTGATCTACTAATTTCAAAAGAAAGAAAATGATGCCAAATTGCAATGAAATTTTGTTGCAAAACATTTTCCATTTTATTTTTCAAAAACAACCTCCCAACTAGCATTAATCAAGTTAAGACAAACATTGAAAAATATCTACAAAGAAATTATTATCATGTTAATGAAGTGAACTCAGTAGTGCTAGTTGGAAAATTAACTGAGTTCACAATCGTAAATAAATTTAAATATTAATGTAAATCAAGAATATATGTTCACGTATCGTGAAATATTTATAATTGACTATTAAAAGAAAACATTATAATTTCTTTCGATTGTTTAGGTGGCCGCTCCCTAGTAAAAAAAATGGTGATTTTATCTATGCTAGAGAATATATTCAGGATAGTTATATGGCGGAAATTGACATAAATACAAAAATCTTTAGAAAAGATAATTTGGATATCGTTTATTCAATTACTGGTAAAAAGCTTTTAAATGGTATACTTCACTATAAATTAAAGTCGGATAATTCTGAAGAAATTTTTTTAAGTGAGCATGCCGTAAATGATAGATTTGTAACTGAAGCAAAACATTGTGCACAACCAAAGAACTCTGTTTCTAGGTTATTTACTAAAATAATTAAAAATGGTTATACTATAGGAAAATCAAATGAAAAATAAAATTTTAATAGCTACAGCTATTTCATCTCTTCTTTTACTTTCAGCATGTGAGACTGCCTCACAAAAGGCAGTGACTGGTACATCCACATCCGCATCAGGTAGTGCTTCTGCTTCAAGCTCTGTTGATAAAAAGAAAAGTTTATTTGCTGCAGCCAAGCAAACAGCAGCTGATAAATTAATTGCTGTAGGTGATAGGGTGTTATTCGACTATGATTCTGCTACACTAGATTCTAGTGCAAAAATACTTCTCGATGCACAATCAAGGTTTTTAAGAGCTAATACAGACCTTAATTTTATAATCGAAGGTCATTGTGATGAGCGTGGTACTAGAGAGTACAACTTAGCTTTAGGTGAGCAAAGAGCTACCGCGGTTAGAGATTATCTAGTTATACAAGGTATTGATCCTGATAGAATCAAAGTTATTTCTTATGGAAAAGAGAAACCAGCTGTAGTTGGATCAAATACCATGGCTTGGTCTAAAAATAGACGTGCTGTTACTATTATTGATTAGTTCATTTAAATTTAATTGCCTTTTTTAGAGGTGAAAGATTAATTTCATCTACAATGGTGTTTCTACTTAAATCTAGAATATAAGCCACTGTGGATGAAACATCTTTTATATTTATAGCATTTTCCTCATCATTACCTGGCTCAAAATTTAAATTTTTAAAAAAATCAGTCCTAATCATGCCTGGGTTTATTATACTTATCCTTATATTTTTGTTAGCAACATCCTTACTTAATGCCTCAGAAAAGCCTCTTAATCCAAATTTTGCAGTACAATAAAGACTTCCATTCTTAGCACCTACCAACCCTGCTTCAGATCCAATAAAAATTATGTCTCCTATTTTAATTTTTTTAAAGTGAGGTAATAATAGTTTCGTTATGACCATATGTGATGTTAAATTTGTAGCAATGAAATTCTTGATTTGTAATGTTGAAAAATTTTCAAGAGGACCAAAATCACCATAACCTGCATTACTTATGAAACAATTAATTTGAGGATGTTTTTTTAAAATTTGTTTCAAAAGTATTTCTAATTTCTGATGAGAACTTACATCACATTTGTATGTTGTATAATTCTTGTTTTCTAGTTTGGATCTATCATGATTTCTAGCTATTCCAATTACCTTTGCTCCTAAATCAAGAAGCTTCAAGGTTATTTCATAACCTATTCCACTTGAACTTCCTGTTACCAAAACACATTTATCTTCCATAAAAAAATACCAATAAACTTAGATAGAACATTTAAATATTTGATCTTCATTTATATACTTTAATGATAAGTTTTTACAAAATGAAGTCATTTCTTCCTCTATCTCAATGTCATATGATATCATTTTATTATTAAGAGATAATGAACTAGCAAATAATGGTTCATGAGGATAAAGTTTAAAAATATCCTTAAACATTCTCTTAGGAAATCTTAATGAGCCAAAGCTAACAGAGTGTAGATTATCAAGAAAGATATTGTTGTATATATTTTCTAAAAGTTCTTGATACAATTCTTTCCAATTTTCACCATGTATTAACGGATCAAATCTTAAACCTATCTTCCAACCTTTTAAAGCTAATTCAGAAATAACACGAATTCGTTTTGAAATCGAAGGGGCTTTGTTATCTAACGAATTTGACATTAATTCTGGCATAAGACTGTAAGCTAAAATAACATTTGGCATAGGTTTTACAGACAAAAATGGTTCTTTTTGAATACTTTTTGTTCTAAATTCTATTTCAATTTGAGGGTATTTTCTAAAAAGTAGTAAAATATGTTTTGCAAATCCAGTAATATTCTCAAGTGCAAGTGAGTCACAATCATAACCAGAAAAAAAAGTTAATTTTGAATTAATATTATTTTCTATAATTTTTTCAATTGAAATATCAAAATCTTCAAAGTTAACAAAAATAACATAGTTAGCTGAAGAATACATTCCCTGTAGAAAGCAATATCTACAATCATAAATACAATTATACATATGTGAAAAATAAAAATTTTTGGATGAGCCTATTCCAAATCCTTCGGGTGCTGGTAATACAAAATTATCTTTTTTATGAGCGAGGATTAAACAAGGATTAGCTTTTTGAATTCTAAAATTTTGATTTCTTTTATTAAATATTTCTCCATATTTATTTATTGATATAATTCGGGATTTTTTAAATTTATTTAAAATAAATTTTGTTTTTGGATGGTTTTGAATTGCATCTTCAACGTATATTGTTTCAATCAAAATTTACTCCAATTTACTAAATTATTTTTTATTTTCGTATTTAAAACTTTAATAACAGAATTAGATGTTTCACAATTTTTAATTATTTGTTCTATATCTTTTTTATTACAAAAAATTTCTATACGCCTGAGCAAAGTCTCAAGTCGATAAGATTGTGTTGCTGAAAAATGCCATTTTGATTTAATTTCATGAAATAATTTAGGCTTATCAATTATTTGAAGCTCTTCTTCAGAGAGTCTTTCATAATATGAAATTACATCAATAATCTTCAAGAGATTTTCTTTAATTAAATTACTTATTTTTAACCTAGTTATTTCTTTAATATCATTTTCTGGGCCATCAGATATTACTTTCATTAAACAAATAAATTCTTTTGATGTTAACTTACTAGCAATATCAAAAAAAGCACTCCCTTCCATGTCAATCAACTCATAAGTTGAATAATCTGATATAGGAATATCAGATGTAAATAAATGCATCTTTGGCAAAGTTGTCTTTGGTAGTGTTGATGGATAAGTACTTTTTTTTCTTTGATAAGTTGAAATTTTATCTACAAGATATAAGTCTCCATAATTACCCTTACAGGATCCAGCAATTCCTATATTTATCCATGATGTATAGTTTGATGCGTTACTATACGCATAAAGATAAGCAGTTGAGGCAGCTGCATTATTTTGACCAATTCCACATATAATTAACCAGTGTGTCTCTTCTTCATTCTTATAAATTGGGTAAATAGTTTTTTCATTAATAGGCTTTAGTTTGTAATAATCTAGAATTACTTGAGCTTCTTCCTTTAAAGCTATGACCCATCTAATAGAATTTTTTGTTTTTTTTAAATTATTCATTTTTAAATTTAGCTAATTCTAATGACCAGTAATTCAATTTGTCTTTATATTTTCTATAGATTTTTTCATTATCTCTTTTTTTTGCTCCATTTGACATAATAGATAATTTTTTAACGAGTATATTCAAAACACTTTTTTTTTGCTCTGAAGAAAACCAATCATTTTTTAAATTTTTTTCTAGAGATTTAATTCTAAATCTATCCATTCCCCAATATTTTTTTGAAAGTTGATCATCATGTCCTCCATATTTTACTACCAACGGATTATCTAAAAAACCAACCTCTTCTTTTGATGTTATTCTTATCCACATATCATAATCTTCACAAACTTCTAAACTTTCGTCAAAAAACCCATAATCATCAAAAACTTTTTTTTTAATAAAAGCACTACTTGGAGAAATACAACATAGTTGAAGAGATTTTTGAAAAATATCTCCACCTGATTTTTCATGTTTTTTTAGTTGATTTTGAAATTTATCATTTTTATACCAAATTTCATTTGTATGAATAAGCCTGTATTTTTTGTTGTTATTGTTTGAGAAAAAAAGTTGTTCTTCTAATTTTTTTGGTTTCCAAGCATCATCAGAATCTAAAAAAGCAATCCAAGTTGAGTGACAATTTTTTATTCCTACGTTTCTAGCAATACTTACACCTTTTCTCTTTTCATAAATATATGTTATTTCAGGAAATAATGAGGATATGATTTCATAAGTATTATCTGTTGATCCATTGTCAACTATAATAATTTCTCTAACATTAATAGTTTGGTCTAAAACAGAATTTATAGCCCTCTTTAACAATTCACATCTGTTATATGTGGGTATTACAATAGATATGTCTGCAACATTTTGGATATTTGACATAAATATTTTTTTTGTATTAAGGCCTTTTATCAAAACATTTTAAATTATCATCTATATGGTGAAATTTTTGTTTATCAATTGTAAAAATTGCTATTTTAGGATCAAAAATTGATGGGTCATCAAACGTACCAACTTTCAAAATTATTGATCCTGGTCTCATTGGATTTCTAGTCCCAATTGCCGTTCCACATTTATCACAAAAAAGTCTAGTAACAGCGTTTTCTAAATCACTTCTTTTAAACTCTTTAGGTTTTCCACTAACAAATTTAAATCCTTCAAGTGGAATTATCATAATAACGTTAGGATTGCCACCAGTTATATATTGGCATTCTCTACAGTGACATTGTATAGAGGCTTGAACTTCTCCTTTAGATTCATATCGTATCGCACTACAGTAACATCCTCCTTTTATATTCATAATAATTAACCCCCTAACTTATTATCTTTTCAAGACTATAACTTTTTAACTTCTAAAACTTCAATTGATTCTTTATCATATTTTATTTTTCGATCTTTATAATCATGAGGTAATTTTGTTAGATTTTCAATTGGTAATGTATCGACCCAAATTAAAAAGTTAATTTCAACATTTGCAGCATTATTAAATGGTAATTTATTTTCAATTTCGAATTCATCGTTAAAAACTATATTATCTTCTTTAATTTCTCTAAATGATCCTTTGTTTGGATCATTACCATAAAATGTAACCTCAAATCTAACATTCCAATCATTTCTATTTGATTGTTGCACTTTAGAACAATTATTAGCTTTCAACTTTTAATTTTTGTTTTTTTTCATTAGATCTAGCTAGAGCTGGAGCTGGTATCTCTTCTGTAATTTCAGCTTTATGACACGTTAAAAGGTTCATAACCTCTTCAGCTTTTTCTCTTCTACTCCATGTATGTACAACATGATCTTCCAAGTCTTTATAAAGAAACCAATCTTTTTCACTTTTAGACAACCATACTTTTATTGCATAAACTGACATAACAAACCTCAAAACTTATAATTTATCATTTTAAGATAATACGTCATTAAACTAATTTTATGTAGTATTATATGAATTATTAATGATAATTAAATTAGTTTTATTTTGACATAGTAAAACTATTCCAAAGTTTATTTTGATTAAACATATTAAGGTGATTTTATGAATAAAAATATAAAAATAATAATTGGATCAGTGGTTGCCTTATATATAATCACAGTTTTATTTCAATTAGCAGGAATTGACTTATTTTAGTTACTTTAAATTATAAAATAGTTTTAATATTTGGAATATGATTTTTCTTCAATAATTTTAGATCCAAAAGTTTCATTTATATTTCTTTTGATTCTTGAACGTTCATCGTTGGTGAAGTAAACATTTCTGGCCAGTTCTATAAATTCTTTGTCAAATTTTTTACTTCTTTCTTTATCTCGAATCTTATCCTCTATATCCCAAAGTTTTTGATTAATTTCTTTTAGATCATTAAAAAGAACTCTTGCAAGTTCATCTTTTAAAAAATTATTATTATAAATTGTATTTAGTTGGTCATGCTCTGTTTTAACATTCTTTAAAGCATTTTTTTCTTGAAGATTTTCTATTTTTATCTGAAGAATTGTAATTTTATCAAATAACTCTCCCCAAGAGACAGGTATTAATGGTGTCTTCATTTAATTCTCTTTTCTTGTTTTATGAGTGATTCTAAATCTCTTTTGATTATTTTAAAAACATGGTCCCAATCACCTAACTCTTTTTGACGATATAACTTCATGTTTGGATACCAGGGACTTTGATTTTGTTCCAACATCCATCTCCAATCTGGAACTTTTTTTAGTGCCACCCAAGTAGGACAGCCTAATGCTCCAGCCAAATGAGCTGTTGCAGTATCAGAGGTTATAATTAAGTCACAATTCATCATAATAGCAGCTGTGTCCTCGAATGCGTTTTCTCCAGCATCAAAATCATCGCCTAATGTTGTTAACTCAAAATTAATATCTTTAATTTGGTTTTCACCTTCACCTTTATGAAGACTAATCAGTTCTATGTTTGGTACTTTTGATATACTTTCGAATAAAGATAAAGGAAAAGATCTGCCAAAATCTATTTTGTTCTTACTTCCCTGCCAACAGATTCCAACTTTAAAGGTGTCTTTTGTTAAACGTTCACACCATGACTTAACTTTGTCATGGTTGGCTTGAAGATATGAGGTCATCGATGGAATTGTATCTAAATTTGTATTAAATAAAAAAGGAAGACTCATAAGTGGTGTTTCAAAATCGATATTATTTTGTGCTGGATCATCTTCAACAAAAATTATGTCCTCGTCTAATGTTTTTAAAAGAGAGTGCATCTTTGTTTTAACTCTAAAAGTTACTTCAGCTCCTTTTTGCTTTAATAAAAGTAAATATCTGGCGAATTGAATAATATCTCCAAGGCCTTGCTCTTCATAAACAAAAAACTTTTTTCCTAAAACAGACTTTTTCCCATTCCATATCAAATATTTTCTGGGTGTTCTGGCAATAAATCTCTTCTCTCTTAATCTCCATTCATATAATTTAAATCCGTTTTCTAAATCTCCTTTTAAATTATGAGAAAATGACAAACTATAATAAGCTTCTGCATAATCTGGTTTTAATAAGACTGCCTTATTGCAAGCTTCTATAGCTTCATAAATATTACCTTGATCTCTAAGTATAGCTCCTAAGTTATTATAAGCCTCGGCATAATTAGGTTTTAACAAAATTGCCTTTTTACAAGCATCTAAAGCTTCTGAAATTTTACCTTGATCTCTAAGTATAGCTCCTAAGTTATTATAAGCCTCAGCATAATCTGATTTCAAAAATATTGCCTTATTGCAAGCTTCTATAGCTTCTGAAATTTTACCTTGATCTCTAAGTATAGCTCCTAAGTTATTATAAGCTTCTGGATAATCTTTTTTTAATAATATTGCCTTTTTACAAGCTTCTATAGATTCATTGTTCTTTCCTTGTTCTGAAAGCAAAGCACCTAAGTTATTATAAAATAAAGCGTTACCAGGATTATTTAATATTGCTTTTTCATAAGCTTCTATTGCACTATCAACTTTTCCCTGATCTCTTAGTACAAGGCCTAAATTATTGTAAGTATGTTCATATTTTGGGTTTATTGAGATTGCTTTTTTGTAAGACATTATTGCATAATCAAATTTTTTTATTTCATATGCTGCTACACCAAGTAAGTTCCAAATAATAAAAGAGTTTGGATAATTCTGAATAATAGTTTCAGCATTTTTAAAAACAAGTGAAAATTGACCTTTACCTAAAAGTCGTTTTAATTGATCAATTTCCTCTTGTGGTGGATGTTGATTTATTTTCATAATAAAGCTTTTTACAAATCTGATTTTTTTTGAACCCTGGTGTTTTGTTTAAGAGCATTAAAGTTAAGTTAATGATTTATTCAATCTTTATATGTATATATTAATATAAATGACAGGTTAGTTACATCTCTTTAACTATTATTTTGAAATCAGATCTAACTTAATTTTATATATAAAAATTAAGCAGTGGTTTATTTTTCAATGAACAATTGGTAGCGGAGGAGGGACTTGAACCCCCGACACCCGGATTATGATTCCGGTGCTCTAACCAGCTGAGCTACTCCGCCTTTCATTAGAGTAGTTACTAAATATAATTTATTTTGTAGTCAAGTAATTACATTCATTATTATATTTTATAATGAAATAACTATATCCCTAAAATTATCTTTGAGTTTTAACTTAAAAATTGAAGGCTCTTCTTCTGTTGCCATTGAAACTGATACATATTCAATTTCACCAAAAGTTTTAAAAAAAGTATTAAAATGTTGTTGTGCTTCTGAAAGCCAAATCTCAAAGCTAATTAGTTCAAATTGATTTCTTTTCATTTGATATACTGGCTTATGACTTTTCCAAGAAATTAAACTAGGTATGATTCCTGCTTCTATAATTTCACTTTCTAAAATATTATTTTTAAACGTTGGCATTGCAAATTGCCATTTATAATTATCACGCGATACTAAAAAAAAAGGATCATAATACTTGTTGATGCTTATATCAGTATTTTCAATTACATAACCAATAATTTGTGGTGATTTTTTTAATTTGGATTGTAGTTTTGAGTTATCTAAATTGAACCATTTTCTATTATTCAAATTGCTTATTTTTGGATCGATTGCAATTATCTCTAGGTAAACCCTTTCACCAATTCTTATCACTCTATTATGTGTCCCCATATCCTTGTGAAAACCAATATCACTTAGCTTGGCTTGAAGTATATTTTCAACAAATTCAGTTCCTTCTTCTAAAGTAGAAGACCCAAACACAATATGATCTAATTTATGCATTATGAAATTGAATATCAGCTGATTTATTAGGAGCTTCTGTTATCCACCCGCCACCTAATATATGAGAACTGTCTTTTATATTGTAAAATACAGCAGCTTGACCAGTTGAAACACCAAATTGAGGTTCATCAAATGTTAGATAGGTAAGATTATTATCAAAATTAACTTTAATAGTTCCAATTACTGGTTGCGAAGAATTTCTTAACTTAACTAACACTCTAAACTCTTTTTCATTTACTAGATCAATTAGCCAGTTGCAGTCAGATATTTTAATTTTATTGCACGATAAAAACTCTTTTGAACCAACGATTACATTATTTTTTTTTGTATCAAGAGCAATTACGTATAAAATACTATTATTGTCATCTATCCCTTTTCTACCCCCAACACCAATCCCTTTTCTTTGACCAATGGTGAAGTCAATTATACCATTATGTTTACCTAAAATATTTCCATTTATATCAAGTATATTTCCTGGCTCAACACATCCTGGCCTCAATTTTCTAACTACCTCTGCATATCTACCTTCGGGAACAAAGCATATATCTTGGCTATCAGGTTTATTAGCGACATTAAGATCATGACGTTTAGCAACAGATCTGGTTTCATCTTTTGTTAACGACCCAAGAGGAAATCTTACAAAATCAAGTTGTTTTATAGTTGTAGCAAATAAAAAATAGGATTGATCTTTTGAAGGGTCTACTCCAGTATATAGACTTAAGTTCCCTTTTTTTGTTTTTCTTCTAATATAATGTCCAGTGGCCATCGCGCTAGCACCGAGGTTTTTTGCTCTATCAAACATATCTGTAAATTTAACTGTCTGATTACATCTCACACAAGGAATTGGAGTTTCACCTCTTAGATAAGTATCTGCGAAGTCATTCATAACTTGATCTTGGAAAATACTTTCATAGTTCAAAACATAATGAGGAATACCTAGCTTACTTGAAACTAATCTAGCATCATTAATATCTGAACCTGCACAACATGCACCTTTTTTTTGAAGAGCTTTGCCATAATCATATAGTTGCATGGTTAAACCAACCACTTCATAACCCGCTTCAACAAGCAATGCAGCGGTTACAGATGAGTCTACACCGCCTGACATTGCTACAACTACACGATGATTTGATGGATCACCCTCTAAATCCATTTCTTTTTTGATTTGGTTAATATTGATCATCAACCTTACTCTTCAGGAATTGAAACTCTTAAACCATCAAGTTTGTCAGTAACTTCAATTTGACATCCTAATCGAGAAGTTGGTTTTAATCCATCAGCTAAATCTAGCATATCTTCTTCATCAGGATTAGGACCTCCAACAACCGGAAACCAATCTTTATCTATGATAACATGACAAGTACAACAGGAGATTGATCCTCCACAAGTACCTTCAATTCCTAAATCATTATCTCTAGCCACTTCCATTAAAGATAATCCATTTTCTGCTTCTACAGATTTTTCATTGCCATCTGTATTAACAAATACAAGTTTTGTCACATTAGACTCCATATTATTATTTTGCTTGCAAATTTGACCAACACTGAGCCAACCTATCTAATTCTTTTCTAGTTATCAAGTTTTCTAAATTTAAAATAGCATCATTTGGAGGAAAAGAAAATCGCACAGAGTTTGAAGCAAGATTATCATATCCCATCGCGCTAACAACATGACTTTTTGAAACTTTACCAGAACTACAAGCTGAACCAGAACTGACTGAAAATGATTCTAAATCTAATTTCATCAATGCTAAATCTCCAGGTATTTTAGGTAGAGCCATTAGAATTGTGTTTGCAACTTTATTTGCTTTTTCGCCAAAAAAAATTGTTTCCGGACTTAAAGTCTTTATTTTTTCTTGAAAATAATCTCTTAGAGATTTTACTTTTGAACAATTTTTTTCATTTGAATTAATAAAGAATTTAGCAGCTTCACCAAATCCTCTTATTCCAAGAATATTTTCTGTTCCTGCTCTCATCCCTTTTTCTTGCCCACCACCTAAAATTTGTGGTGTTAAATCTATGTTGTCATTATAAATCAAAGCGCCTATCCCAGTTGGAGCACCGATTTTGTGACCTGAGAGTGTTAAAAAATCTAATTCTATTTCTTCAAGATTTATTTTAATTTTACCAAGAGCTTGTGCAGCATCACAATGAACTAAACATCCAAATTTTTTAGCAATTTCAACAACATGCTCAATTGGCTGTATAATGCCTGTCTCGTTATTAACCCACATAACCGATACCAGTATTTTTTTATTATTTATAACTAATTTTTTTAAATATGATTCAAGATAACTCAAATCTACGACACCATCTTGATTTACAGGAATTATGTGATCACTTCTGGATGAAGATAACACTGCAAAATGTTCTACAGAACTTACGACAATGGTTTCAAAATTACTAAATAGCAGATTAATAGCTTCTGTTGCAGAGCCAGTAAAAATTATATGATTCTTGTTTGTATTAATTAATTTACTTATGTTTGTCCTTGCAATATCAATTATATCCTTACCTTTTCTGCCATAATAATGAATTGACGATGCATTCAATGGCCCAACGTTCATACAATCTATTAAGGATTCTTTTACTTCCTTTAATATTGGAACAGTCGCATTATAGTCTAGATAAATTTGTTTTTTCACAACTAAAGCTTGAAACCTAAAACATTAAAAGTTTTTAATTTATTTTTTTTTAATTTTATTTTTTGTAACTTTTTTGTTATCCAAAGTCTTCATTTTTTTTTCTAAATTTTCAACTTTTTTGAGTAAATCAACTAATATTTTTTCTCTTGGATCAGTATCATTTGCTGATATTCCATAGGCTTTAAAAGTTTCCTTTTTCTTTGATCTTGCAAATTCTCTTGCAGGTACTCCTGCTACAGTTACATTAGGTGGCACATCCCTTGAAACAACAGAATTAGCTCCGATTCTTGCATTGTCTCCAACTTTTATTGCTCCTAAAATTTGAGCACCAGAACCTATAATTACATTATTTCCAATTGTGGGATGCCTTTTTTGATTTCTTTGTAATTCACTTTCTATTGACGGCATAATGCCTCCTAAAGTAACACCTTGATAAATAGTTACGTTTTCTCCTATTTCAGCTGTCTCACCAATAACTATACCTAAACCATGATCCATAAAAAAATTTTTTCCTATTTTAGCTGCTGGATGTATTTCTATGCCTGTAAAAATTCTAGCAAAATACATAATCATCCTACCAATAAATTTTAAATTGTATCTCCAAAAAATATTTCCAATTTTATAGAACAACATCACATGAAATGTTGGATATAAAAAAACAACCCCTAACCTACTCTCAGCAGCTGGATCTCTTTCTATAATAGAGTCGATTTCATTAATTAAATTTTTAAATATCATCATATGATTCCATATTACTTAGGTATTTATACTATATTTCAAATAAAAGTAATTTTAAATTTTAATACCCAATTAATATTGACAGAAGTAAATTTAGTAATTATTTGGTGGACTATAAATTTTATCTTAATCTCTTAATAGTTTTATAAGAATTTTATTTTATGATATAAAGTCATTTATTCATTTTCTGGAGAAAACAAATGCCTGAGGTAATTCTAAATGGTCCGCACGGAAGAATAGAGTGCAGATATCATTCCGGACAATCTCCTGATAGCCCTATAGCTTTAATATTACATCCTGAACCTAACCAAGGCGGAAGTATGAATAATAAAGTTTCTTATGCTATATATCACGAGTTTAGAAACAGAGGTTTTTCTGTTTTACGCTTCAACTTTAGGGGTGTAGGAAGAAGCGAAGGTATATATGAAGGGGGGGAAGGTGAACTAGCAGATGCGGCTGCTGTGTTAGATTGGATACAATCACAAAACATTCATTCTAGATACACATTCATTGCTGGGTTTTCTTTTGGTTCATGGGTAGGAATGCAATTAATGATGAGAAGACCAGAAATTACAGGTTTTATTGCAGTATCGCCTCCTGCTGACAAATTTGATTTCTCATTCCTTGCGCCATGTCCTGCATCAGGTCTAATCATTCATGGGGAGGACAACAAAAGAGTTCCAATTGATGTTATTCAAAGACTTGTAGATAAAATATCTATTCAAAAAGGTATAAAAATAGATGTCGAATTTATAAAAGAAGCTAATCATATGTTCTCAAATCATGATCAAGAATTATTAACTTCAATCCAAAAATATCTTAATAATGTTTTGGATTCGTCTGAATACATTGAACTTTAATATAAATAATTATGAGTTTTATAAATGAGTAAGATTAATAACTCTGAATTTATTAAAATTATGAATGAACGAGGTTTCATCCATCAAATTACTGATATGGAAAATCTTCAAAAAGAAATGAATGCTGGTTCAGTAGTTGGATATATTGGATTTGATTGTACAGCTCCATCATTGCATATTGGATCTCTAATTCAAATAATGATGTTACGTTGGCTTCAAAAATCAGGAAATAAACCTATAGTGCTTATGGGAGGAGGTACAACAAAAGTTGGAGATCCTTCCGGTAAAGACAGTGCACGACCACTACTTTCTTCAGAAAAAATAAAATTTAATAAAGAAAATATTAAAACAATTTTTGAAAAATTCTTAAAATTCGGTGAAAATGATAACGATGCTATTATGGTAGATAATGCAGATTGGTTAGAAAATTTGAATTATATATCATTTTTAAGAGATTATGGATCATATTTTTCAGTGAACAAACTTATCAACTTAGAAAGCGTTAAACTAAGACTAGAAAGAGAACAAAATTTATCTTTTTTAGAATTTAATTATTCACTTCTGCAAGCTTTTGATTTTCTACAACTTGCAAAAAATTATAATTGTAAATTACAAATGGGTGGTTCTGATCAATGGGGTAATATTGTTACTGGTATAGATTTAGTCAGGAAAGCTTCTTCAGAACAAGCTTTTGGACTAACTTCTCCACTTCTAACGACTAGCAGCGGATCAAAAATGGGTAAAACAGCTAACGGTGCTATTTGGTTAAATAAAAATCAATTATCTGATTGGGATTTTTGGCAATATTGGAGAAATACAGAAGATTTGGATGTAATTAAATTTTTAAAATTATTCACTGAACTTCCCATTTCAGAAATAACAAAATTTGAAAAATTTAAGGGTGCTGAAATCAATGAAGCTAAAATAATTTTAGCGAATGAAGTTACAAAATTATGTAGAAGTTCAGAAGCAGCTCATAAAATTGCTTCGTCATCAGCAAAATTATTTAGTAATTCTGAAACAGACGACACTTTACCAAGTGTGGAAGTTACTAACAGTGAATTAAGTTTTATTGATGCCTTAAAAATTCTTAATTTTTTAAAATCAAATGGAGAAGCAAGAAGATTAATTAGAGGCAATGGAGCAAAAATCAATGACATTGTCATAAATGACGAAAACTATACATTATCCAATAAGGATTATAAAAATGGGAAAGTAAAAATTTCTTACGGTAAAAAAAAACATGGTCTGCTTATTTTGACTTAATTAGTCTATAGCTCTTTTTATAAAAAAATTATCATTTTCAAGCCAATCCTCAGAAAATAAATCTCTTAAAATTCCTGGAGCAAATGACATTGTATTTAATTTAATTTCTGGATTTTCAATCATACCTTTCATTTCAAATTGCCCAGCAAACAATCCTTCTTTTTTTAATCCTGTTAACAACTCACCAACAGCAGGCACAACACTTAGTATTTTTGATATTAATTTAATTGGAGCAACTGAACCTGTCATTTGAATTGAATTTTTTTCTAAATTTAAGTTACCTTTTGCAGCAATCCCTAGTGATTCACTTGTTAGGTGAAGCTTATCAAAGTTAAAACTATTATTTTTAACTTCGATATTCACTTCTCCTTTATCAAAGAAAACTCCTTCACCAATTATTATTGATCTAATTCCTGAAAAGCTTAAAATTGAAAGTGAGTTAATTATTCCAGGAGCATTTATTATACTAAAATTTTTTGATTTTATTTGTCCTTCATATTGATCATATTTATCAGTCAAAAATTTTATTTTAATTTTCATGTCTCCACTTTTGATGTTCTTCGTAAAACCTAAAGCACTTAGAAGTTTTCCGCCATTTGAGGTGTCAAATATTAAACTTGGAAATTTATTAGCTTTTTTTTGGAAATTAATTTTTGTCTCTGCCCCTCCAACTTGACCTACACCCTCTAATCTAGAAATTTTGCTATCTGAGTAAATTTCAAATTTACCATTATCAAGTAATGATGCTTCCCCTAATAATATTTTACCATACGCTATTGATTTGAATAAAGAACCTTTTATTTCCCCTTTTAAATTTCCTGTTAGTGATATTTTAGAATTTAATTTTATTAGATCTGCAGTTAAATCAAGAATTATATTTTTCTTTAAATAAGTTTTATTTCTTAAATTTTTATTAAGACTGGGTAAATTAATTTTTTTACCAGACGCTTGTATATTTAAATCATCATCATTGTTTGTTATAATTATTTCATCAACATTTATGTCAGGAGTTACTAAATTTTTGATTAAAAATTTATTATTTTTTTTCTTTTCAAACTCAATAAGATCTATTTTATAAGTTTTACTATCAATTCTTAAATATGTATTTTTTACGAAAACAACTTCACCTTCAATTAATGATATTTCGGACTCAATAGAAGATGTGATATTTTTCTTCTTAATCAAATCTAGATGATTTATTTTTAGGTATGAGTTTTTTAAATTAGAATTCAACTTTAAATTCAAGTTAAATTTTTTCAGATTGCCTGTTAGAAAAAGGTTTAAATCTGTATTTCCAGTCAGTTCAATATCAAATTTACTTTTGATATAGTTTGATACTTCTGAATTGTTTTTTATTTTAACAGTACTTTTGGTAACTATCATGTCGTTTATAGTTGTGTTACTGATAAAATATTGGACTTTATTTCGTCTAATGTACTTTGCCTTCTCTAAATTAAACGAATCTTTACTAACCCTAACATTTTGAAAAGTATACTCTAAGTTTGAATTCTTAAAAAAATCTGCCTTGGAAATTAAAAGAGCATTATTATAAAATTGACCAATTAATACTGCTTTACTAAATCTATATTGGATATGATTATTTACTAAAAAAAAACCATTAGTTGCGATAAGATTTAAATTAAACAGATTTTCATTAAGTTTTTGAGGTTTTAACTTAAAATCAACATCCCCTGAAATAGTACTAAATAATTTTTTAAAAATTTTATCATCATGTTCAAATCTAGTATTGCTAAAAAATAATGATCCGATTATTTCGTCTACTACAAATTCATCAAAAAAAGAAAATTTTACTTTCATATTAAGATTTTTGAGGTTGCCTCCTCTGAATTTTTGTGAAATTTTATTCAAATTTAATTCAACAGGAAGATGGTAGTAATTGAAAAATTCACTTAAATAATTTTTAGTATCTTTGACTGAAATATTTTTTATAAAAAAATCTGAAAAACCCTTTTGGGATATCAAGTCAATTTTACCGGTGGCGGTTAATTGTTTGCTTAATGTTATATCATTAAATTGTAGAATATTATTTTTCTTCTCCCAAGAGAATACACCGCTAATATTTGTTTTTAAACCTTTTTCATCTTCAATATTTTTTAAAGTTAAAATTGACTCATCAGATACAAAATTTACACTTTGTATACTAAAATCTTTTTTAGTTTTAATTGTATAACTTCCATTTAATTGACTATGCGAGTCTGTTTTTAAAAAATTAAAATTTTTATTTAACCAATCTCTTAGCAAGAAATTAGGATTAAAATCTTTTATTTTACCACTAAAGTTATTAAAATTTTTATCTAAATTGGCTCTTAATGAAAATAGATTGTTTTTTCCTTTGTTACATTCCATATCTAAGGATCTAGATGTATGAATACTTTTTGATATTATAACGTTTTCACACTTTATTTGTAAAATTTCTTCACTATGTGTATCTCTATCATTTATTAATAAAAGATTTATTTTACCAATTACAATTTTGCTATCAAAAATCTTTTTTAGAGAGGATTGAGTTTGAAAATTATTTTTGTTAATTAATGAAAAAATTTTTACTAAAGGACCAGGTGAAAATTTATCTTTTTCAATTCGTGCATTTAACGTTAAATCTCTAAATTTTATGTAATTGAACTGAATGTCGTTTTTATTAATAAACAAATTTGTAAAAAGTTTATCATAAGCAAATCCAAATTCTATTAAATTGATTTTTGACTTCCTTTTTTGTTTTAAAGAATAAATATTAACATTGTTTAATTCAATTCTAGCAATATTTGGCCAATCAGGTTTCAAAAAACTTATTGATCCTATATCAACATTTATATTCTCATCATTTATTTTTCTTGAAATGTAATTCTTTATATTTTTATTTAAGAAGGTTTTTACATTTAACGACTCCATAATAAAGTTTTGAGTTCGCTCTGGAATTACAAATAATGTTGAGATTGATCCAACTATAAAAAGACTGATTATAAAAAATGATATCAAAAAAAAATTTTTCATTTTTCCTTTATCTCTCATTATTAAATGATAGTTGATAAATTATTTTCATATAATATAACTTAATAACAAATTTAATCCTAATTATAAGGAAGATTATTTATGTTAAAAATAAATGATAAAATACCTAATTTTGAAATATTAACTGATAAGGGTGATTTTAAAGTTTCAAATCATCTTGGTAAAAATATAGTAATTTTCTTTTTCCCTAGAGCAGACACTTCTGGATGCACAGCAGAGTCCATTGCTTTTACAAATCTTCAAAAAAATTTTGAAAAACTAAATTGTATTGTCATTGGGATCTCTAAAGATAATATAAAAAAACAAGCTAAATTTAGAGAAAAATATAATCTTACTTGTGAACTTGGCGCTGATTTTGAAAATAATGTTTGTGAACAATTTGGAGTTTGGGTTGAAAAGTCCATGTATGGTAGAAAATATATGGGTATTCAAAGAGCAACTTTTTTGAGTAATGAAAAAGGTATTATCACAAATGTTTGGGAAAAGGTAAAAGTACCAGGGCATGCTGATGAAGTCCTAGCTACTGTTGAAAAAATGAATATGTAATTCTTTATCTTTTCATACCCACTTTTAAAGCTAGAGCAGATTCAATAAAGACATCAATATCTCCATCCAATACAGATTGAGTATTACCTACTTCTACATTGGTTCGAAGATCTTTAACCATTTGATATGGATGAAGTACATAAGATCTAATTTGACTTCCCCATCCAATTTCGCCTTTGTCAACATTATCTTGATTATTGGCCTCTTCTCTTTTTTGTAATTCTATTTCATATAATTTAGCTTTAAGCATTGACATTGCTTGAGCTTTGTTTCTGTGTTGTGATCTATCATTTTGGCATTGAACAACAGTATTGGTAGGTAAGTGTGTTATTCTTATAGCTGAATCTGTTTTATTAACATGTTGACCACCTGCACCTGATGCCCTATAAGTGTCAATCCTCAAATCCTTATCTTCTATTTCTATGTCTATATCGTTATTAATTTCGGGGTAAACCCATATTGAAGCAAAACTTGTATGTCTCCTAGATGATGAATCAAATGGGGAAATACGTACTAATCTGTGAACACCAGATTCTGTTTTTCCCCATCCATATGCGTTAAAACCTTCTACTAATAAAGTACAGGACTTTATACCCGCTTCATCTCCTGAGCTTTCTTCAATATTAGATAGCTTAAAACCTCTTTTTTCAGACCATCTTGAATACATTCTTTGAAGCATTAAAGCCCAATCTTGGGCTTCGGTTCCTCCTGCTCCAGCATGTATTTCTATATAACAATTATTTGTGTCAGCTTCACCAGATAACAGACTTTCTAATTGAAGCTTATTACAAGTTTTAACTAAAATTTCTATTTGTTCGATAATTTCTTTGATTAAAATGTTATCTTTTTCTTCTTCTGCTAATTGAATTAGCTCAAATAAATTGTCTTTTTCGATTTCAACATATTTAATCTGGTCTATAGTTTTTGCAAGTTGCTTTTTTTCTTTCATTATTGATTGGGCTTTAATTGTATCATCCCAAAAATTTTGTGACTCAACTAAATTATTTAATTCTATAATACGATCAAGAGAATTTTCCCAACTAACATGTTTCTTTAAAATTTTAATAGTATGATCAATTTCATTAAATTTTATTTGAATCTCTGCTTGCATTAGTTAAGAACCAATATTTTAATATAAAGGGGATAAATTTTTTTGAATATTTTTTATGTTAATCTTTTTCTTATCATAATTTAAATTTGGCAGTTGTCCAGGTTTGAAAGCTTCTAAAATAGATCCTTTTTGATTGGAGCTAACTTTAAAACCCGTTTTAGGGTTTACTGATATGAGTTTTATTCCTGCTGGTCTCCTAAATGGTAAATCAGGGGTATTATCAAGAACTTTTTTCATAAAATCTCTAAAAATTGGAGCAGCCACTGAACTCCCAGTCTCCTTATAACCAAGTGGCCTAGGATCATCAAAACCAACAAAAATACCAGCAACTAAATCACTTGAGAACCCAACAAACCAAGCGTCAGTATTTGCATTTGTGGTCCCAGTTTTGCCAGCTAAATTCTTTCCTAAAGAATTAATTATTTTACCAGTTCCTCTACTTACTGCACCTTGCAACATTGACACCATCTGATATGCAGATGAAGATGAAATTATTTTTTTTCTTGTATCTTGTGTCGCTAATAAGGGTATTTCAAGTGCGTTGGATTTAATTCCATTACAATTTTTGCAATCTCTTACATCATGCCGAAAAATAGTATTACCTCTTCTATCTTGCACACGATCAATTAGTGTAGGTATTATTTTTTTACCACCATTTATAATCATGCCGTATGCGTTAGTTAAACTAAGCAAGTTAGTCTCACCTGCACCTAGAGACATTGATAAAAATGACGGTAAATTTTCACTTATACCAAATTTGGCAGCATAATCTTGGATAACATTTTTATTTCTATTTCTTTTATCAATTTGTTTTTTTGTAATATAATTAATTATAAAATTCACATCAGAAATATCTTTATTAAGCTTCTCTGCAATAATGTTATTTGCATACCCCTTATCAATATAATTTTTTATAATTTCTTCTTCTTCTATTAATTTGATAGCTAAACGAGCAGTCATTAAGTTTCTAGATTTTTCAATTCCCAACCTCATTGGACTTGGACCATAGAATTTCTTAGTGTAATTTGCAGGTTTCCATTTTTTACATCCAGAGCATTGATCATAGGCCAATGCAGCATCTAGAATTAAATCTGTTGGTTTATAATTTCTTTCTAGCCCTGCTAAATATACAAAAGGTTTAAAAGCAGACCCAGGTTGTCTTTTGGCTTGAGTTGCTCTGTTAAACTCACTACTTAGAAAACTATATCCCCCGCTCATCGCTAAAACTCTTCCTGTATTAGGGTCTAAGGCAACTATGGCACCATTAACATTTGGGATTTGTGAAAGAGAATAGAATGTTTTATTTTTGTTTTTGTTTTCTTTCGCTACAACTATATCTCCTTCAGAAATAAATTGTTCGAAATTTTTATATTTTGCTCCCAAGTGAATAATTAAACGGTTTTTATCATCTTTTTTTAAAGTCTGTGGCCTTACCCAAGAAGCGTTTTTAAATTCTATTTTTACTTTTTTCTTTTGTTGAAGCATAACTTCAATAAAGTTCTTAGAAACTTTAGTGACAATTGCAGCGTTTCTTTTTTCTGGGAGTTGTTTTTGAACGTATTCTAAATATTTCAACAATTCTTCATTTTTAAAATCTAACAAATTGAAATTACTAATTGGCCCCCTCCAACCTTGCCTTTTATCTAAGTTTTCTAATCCCTCAATTAGTGCTTCTTCTGCCTTAAGCTGAATAGATGGATCAAGTGTAGTTCTAACTGAATATCCGTTTGTATATAATTTTGATCCGATTTTTTCATTTTTAATCAGTATTTTTCTTACTTCTTCTGTAAAATATGGAGCATACCCCTCATCTATACCGCTAGATTTACGAATATTTATCAATTTTTTAATTTCTATTTTTCTAATATCATCTTCAATAAAACCATTTTTCCTCATTTGAGACAAGACCCAGTTTCGTCTTACAATAGCTTCTTTCTTTTTATATATTGGATTATAATTGTTAGGAGCCTTGGGTAAAGCTGCTAAAAAAGCAGCTTCAGACAAATCAAGTTTATCTAAACTTTTATCAAAATAATTTAGGGCCGCGGCAGCAACGCCGTAAGATTTAAAACCTAAATAAATTTCATTTAAATACAATTCTAGGATTTCATTTTTTGTGAATGCTCTTTCAATTCGTATTGATAAAATAGCTTCTTTAATTTTCCTTTCATATGACATTTCTGACGATAAAAGAAAGTTTTTTGCAACTTGTTGAGTAATTGTTGATGCGCCAATTAATCTTTTATTTGTACCAATATTTTTTACATTAGTTATTAAGGCTCTTAATGTGGCCATCAGATCAATGCCAAAATGATTATAAAAATCTTTGTCTTCAGCTGAAATAAAGGCATTTATTACTTTTTTAGGAATAACACTTATTGGAACAAAAACTCTTTTTTGAGTAGCATATTCTGCTAATAAGGCACCATTTCCAGCATGAATTCTTGTTACAACATTTGGATTATACTTTGACAACTCCTTATAATCTGGGAGGTCTTTTCCAAAATACCATAATCCATAAAAGAATACAGCTATTCCAGATAGAATAAGTAAAAACATTAGAGTGATAAAATAAGAAAAAAGTTTCATTCTATATTACTATTCAACAATTTTGACATTTTTAGGACAAGATCATTATTTATAAAATATTGTAAATTGATTAGAGGAATTTTAAAATCTATTCTTAATTCCCATTATTTTCAAAATAATTTTCTATGGCAATTGCCAAACTTTTACTTAGTTCGTTCAAATACTTTGAATTTATTAATTTTTTTTCTTCTTGCTTGTTAGACAAAAAACCAATCTCAATTAATACAGAGGGAATATCGTAAGATTTAAGAACTGTAAATCCAGCAAATCTATGACCTCGATTTACTGCTAATTTTGTTTTTTCTAAATTAGATAAGATTTTTTTAGCTAAAAATGCACTATCATTCATTGCCTCTCTTTGAAACATTTTAATCAAAGTCCCATAAATCAATGGATCTCTAATCTTTTCATTATTATTAAACATAATGTCAACTTCATTTTCCCTTTTAGCTAGCAATAGAGCCTCTTTATCTGAAGCTTTGTCGGAGAGACTAAAAACTGAAATTCCTTGTGCTTTTTTATTTTTACTTGAATCTGCATGTATAGAAACAAAAATATCAGCTTTGCTTTGTTTTGCTAATAAAGTTCTTTTTCTTAACGATAAGTAAACATCTTTAGTTCGCGATAGAATGGGATTTATTTTTTCATTCTTTCGTAATGCTTTTGCCAACAAAATTGACGCCTTTAAAGTTATATTTTTTTCTAATGAACCTAATTGACCAATTGCACCAGGATCTTTGCCACCATGGCCTGGATCAATAAAAACAACATAATTTTTCTTTGATTTTATTTTATTGAAATTTTGTTTTTTTATAACAGGAAAATCAATATTTTTAGATGAAATATTTATATCATTTTTTAAAGAAAAAATATCACCTTCATTTTTATGTAAAGCATGTTTAGCAATGGCATAATTTACTTCTGAAGTATTAGAAAAATACATATTTAAACTGATACTTTGATTATTAATGTCGTAATATTTAATATCTGATATTATAGTAGGTTCTTTAAATTCTATTACTAAGTTAGTTTTGGCCTTAGTAAATTGATTGACTCTTACACTTTTAATTAATTGACTTTTTTTAATTTTATTTTTTTTTATTGTTAATTTATTTTTAAATCTTATTTGCATTCTATATGGGTCATTCAATAATTTAATTTTCATGACTTCACTAGAAGATATATTTAAACAATTAATATTTGTATTTGTTATTTCACAGGTTTGATTGTTCTTTGCAGCATAAACATTAGATACAAACGTACTAAATGAACAAAAATAGATAAATGCTAGTAAAAACACTCTGTAATATATTTTTGGAATCATAATAGTCGTTTAAAAATTTTTATGTGTCTACGAAAACTATTTATATAACAAAAAATAAAGTTTGTCTTGATAACGTTTAGGTTATATGATCAATTTTGGAATTTAAAGTTAATTACACACTAAATGACATAGTTAAAGAAAGAAGAAGCAAAGAAAGTTAGTGTTTAACGCAGAAGCGTATAAATAAATTGAATGAGTTTAGAATTAATAAAGATAATATCACTAAAAATGAGGTTGTTGTAGTATTTTATATTAAAGATGTATTTATATTTTATTTGAATTATAATAATACTTTTATATACAAATCATAAACATATACATATAAGTTTATATCTCCATTTATTTTCATAAAACTCATTCCAGTTTTAATGTGCTATCAAACTTGTTTGATAACTCATTTTGGTTTGGAGATTAATTATGAGTAAACGTTTGTTAATTGATGCAAGGCAGTCTGAAGAAACTAGAGTTATAACAACTACAAATGATATGATAGATGACTTTGAATATGAAGTTCATTCTCGAAGGCAACTGAAAGGAAATATTTATCTAGCTAGAGTTTCAAGAGTAGAGCCTAGCCTTCAAGCAGCTTTTGTCGAATATGGAGGGAACCGTCAAGGTTTTCTAGCTTTTAGTGAAATTCATCCAGACTATTATAGAATTCCCATTGAGGATAAAGAGAAACTTCTAGCTGAGGCATCTGCAAAAACTGATGAAGAACTATCTTCCAATGAAGATGTTAGTGAGGATATAACAGACGATTATAATGAAGAAGAACTTAAAAAAATAAAAAGAAATTTATATAGAAATTATAAAATCCAAGAAGTAATTGCGCGACGTCAAATATTGTTAGTACAAGTTGTTAAAGAAGAACGTGGAACAAAAGGAGCGGCTTTAACGACATATATCTCCATAGCAGGAAGGTATTGTGTTCTTATGCCAAATACTCCTAGAGGTGGAGGAGTAAGTAGAAAAATTGGAAACATAACAGATAGAAAAAGACTTAAGAAAATAGTAGATGACCTAGAAGTTGCAGATGGAATGGCTGTAATAATTAGAACAGCTGGTAGTAAAAGAACTAAGACTGAAATCAAAAGAGATTTTTCTAATTCAATTTCCATTTGGGAAAATGTAAAGAAACTAACTTTAGAGTCTAATGCTCCTTCTCTAATACATGAAGAAGGATCATTGATTAAAAGGGCTATAAGAGATCTTTATAACAGTGAAATTGATGAAGTGTTAGTTGAGGGAATTGAAGCTTACAAAGTTTGTAAAAATTATATGAAAGCTTTAATGCCCAGCCATGCAAAAAAAGTACAACATTATAACGATGATAGAAATCCTTTATTTCAAAAATTTAGATTAGATGCTCAATTACAGGATATTTTCAATCCAAAAGTTAATCTCAAATCAGGTGGATATTTAATTATAGATCAAACAGAAGCATTAGTTGCAATAGATGTTAATTCAGGAAAAGCTACAAGAGAACGATCGATAGAAGATACAGCACTTAAAACAAATTTGGAAGCAGCCGAAGAATTTGCTCGTCAATCAAGACTTAGAGACCTATCTGGATTAATCGTAATTGATTTTATAGATATGGAAGAAAGCAAAAATCGTAATCTAGTTGAAAAAAAATTAAAAGATTCAATGAAAAAAGATAGGGCAAGAATTCAAATTGGTGAAATTAGCAACTTTGGGCTTCTAGAGCTATCTAGACAGCGATTAAGACCATCAGTAATTGAGAATTCTTCTGAGCTTTGTCCACAATGTGGTGGTTCAGGCAGGATTCAATCAATCGAGTTAAGTGCAATTCAGATTCTTAGATCTATTGAAGAAGAAGGCATTTCTGATGATAATATCGGCGTCAAGATTTCAGCACATTCTGATCTCATACTGCATATATTAAATAAAAAAAGGTCAGAATTAAATGAAATTGAAGCAAAGTACAACATTTCAATTGATTTTGTAAACGATAACTCAATAATTCCTCCTCAAAAAAAATTAGAAGTTATTAAAAATAATGCACTTACCAACCAAGAAACACAACAAATTAAAACTGATTCTACTTCTAACAATGAAGATGAAAACGAAAATAAAAACAAAAAAGGGAAAAGGTCAAATAGAAGAAAAAAAAGAATTTCTAAAAAAGATATGAATGTTGTTAACACTAATTTTGAAGAAAAAGAAACTTTTGAAGAAAAAAATAAAGTTCAAGATATTCCTGAGGAAGCGCAAAAAAAGAAAACTCGAACCAGAACTAAAAAAACAACAGTAAAAAAACCAAAAGTTAAACGTAACAATACATTAAAAGATACTAACTCAAATAATATAGAGAATGAAAAAACACTAGAAACAGAAACTAAAGACATTCACACAGAAGTAAGAGAAATTAAATCTTCATCTCCTATAGAAGTGACACAAATAGGTGAAAATACGATCTCAAAGAAACCTAAGAAAAAAGGTTGGTGGTCATAATAAAATTAATAGCATTAATAATTTTAATTTTTTTTTCAAATCAATCATATTCTGCACAAAATTTTCAAATAATTCGAGATGCGGAAATTGAACTTTTTCTTCATAAAATAATAAAATCCACTATTGGGGAAAGCAAAAGTAAAAACTTTCACCCTAGACTGGTTATAAATAGTGAATACAATGCTTTCGTTACAGATTCTAATAAAATTTATATAAACACCGGATTGATAAATAAATCAAATTCTTTAAGTGAAATTCAAGCTGTGCTGGCTCATGAGATTGGGCATTTAGCTTTGAACCATTACAATTCAAGATTAGTTAATTCTAAAAAATTATCAAATTATTCAAAACTTGCTACATTTGCTGGCATTGCCCTATCAGCTCAAGGGAAACTAGACGTTAATTCAGCTGTTGGGTTGATGATTGGGTCTAATGATCTAGCTACAAAGTCTTTACTTCAATTTTCTAGAATACAAGAACAACAAGCAGACAAGTTTGCATTAGATCAATTAATAAAGAATAAAATATCTTTGAAAGGTTTGGAAAAATTATTAGCAAAATTAGCAAATGAAGAACTTAACGATTCAAATACACCCAAAAACTATTATAGATCACACCCTTTTTCAAAACAAAGATTAGAACAAGTCAAAAAATATAAATTGCAATATCAAAAAGTATCATTAGGTGAACAAAAAATATCTTTAAGCAACAATATAATTTCATTACAATATATAAAAAATAAAATAAAAGCTTATATTTTTGATCCTAATGATCTAATGAAAAATTTGGAAAATAAAAATGAGTTTTTATCTAATTATACACAAATAATTGCCTTATATAGGGTTGGCAAATATGATTTAGCTCAAAAAAAACTTTCTTTAATAAAAAATAAACATGAGAAGTATCCATTTTTTTATGAGTTAAAAGGTGATATTTACTACAAAGAGGGTAAATTCAATGTTGCAATCAATGAATATGAAAAAGCTATTCAGAATTTGCAGGAAGTTTTTTCTCCTTCAACTGATATGATTAAATTCTCTCTAATCAAGACATATTTACAAAATAATAATAGTGCTAATTTAAATAAGTCAATTATACTTTTAGAAGAACTGCTGTTAAATAATCCCAATTGGAGTTATTTATGGAGATTATTATCAAAAGCATCTGGAAAATTAAACAAAAAAGGTATCGCTTATATTGCTTTAGCTGAAGAGGCGCTTATTAAAAAAAACTTTATTAAAGCAAAAAAATATGTAGATTTAGCAAACAAACAGAATAGTTTACCTATATCTTATAGGTTAAGAGGATCTGATATACTTAATAAAATAAAATTAAAATATAAATAAGAGTAATCTATTGATAAGCAACAAAATGACAAGAATAATCTTTATCTTTATATCTATTTTTCTATTTATATCTTCGTCTCATTCTCATGAGATTAATAAAGATAATATAGATTCTATAATAAAAAACTTTTTAAAAAAAAATCCTGATTTTGTAAAATCTACATTAGATAATTATAAAATATCTCTTGAAAACAAAAAAAAACAAGATGCAATCAAGTTATTAAAGGATTTTGATAACCCGGGTATTTTCCCCAAACAAGCTGATATAACCATATATGAATTTTTTGATTATAATTGTGGTTATTGTAAATCGGTGGTTAAAACAATAATGGATGTTTTATCTGAAGATAAAAAAGTTAATTTTGTTTTCGTTGAATTTCCAATTTTGTCTCAACAATCATATTTTGCTGCTAAAGCAGCTCTTGCCTCAAAAAAACAAGATCTATACAATAAATTTCATCTATCATTAATGACAATAAAAGGAAGAGTTGATGAAGAAAAGGTATTTGGCACAGCTAAGGAGATAGGTTTAGATATAGATCAGCTAAAAATAGACATGAATAATCCAGAGATAGAACAAAAATTGCTGAAAAATAGAGAAATTGCAAAATTACTTAATTTAAATGGAACTCCTGCATTTATAATTGGCGATATTATTTATCCTGGTGCATTAAACTTAAATAAAATAAAAGAAATAATAAAACAATTTAGAGAAAGTTAAGTTATCTTGGAAATTAGTCTTGAAATTGACAAAAACTTAAATTACGCAATTTAAGGAGAAATGTTTTGAGTAAAAAATTATATATTATAAATGGTCCAAACTTAAACCTTCTTGGTACAAGAGAACCTGAAAAATATGGTAACATTTCTTTAGATAAGATAAATAAACTCTGTAGTGAAAAATGTAATAATTACAACTTAGATTTAAGTTTTTTTCAATCAAACATCGAAGGTGAGTTGATTGGTGAAATTCATAACGCTATTAATGATGGTCAAGGAATTATAATAAATGCAGGAGCATTAACTCATACCTCTATTGGACTTCTTGATGCTCTAAATATGTTTAAAGGCCCTAAAATAGAACTACATATAACTAATATTTACGCTCGTGAAAATTTTCGTCATAAATCTTATATTTCACCAGTTGTGAATGGAATAATTGCTGGATTTGGTTTTAATTCTTACCTCCACGCTATAGATGCCATCAAAGACCTTATAAAAGATTAAATTAGAAAAGGTAATTTTATGACAAAAAAAAATGTCCACAAAGAAAATTTGAGTATAGTCCAAGAGTTCGTTGATATGGTCAACAAAGATAATTTATTAGAATTGGAATATGAGGCAAATGACTTTAAGGTTAAAGTTGTAAAAAATATGAAAACTTCTTTTTCAACACCTCAACAAACTATTGTTAGTATTCCAAGCACTAACGAGAATAAAGAGGCTTCTAAATCAATTGAAAAAGTAGAACAATTTACCAACAAACATCCTGGTGCAGTAAATTCTCCAATGGTTGGTACTGCGTATTCTGCACCTGAACCGGGGAAAGATCCATTTATCAAATTAAATTCTCAAGTTACAAAGGGAGATACATTGCTCATTATTGAGGCCATGAAAGTAATGAATACAATTGCCGCACCTAAATCTGGAAAGGTCGTCTTTATTGGATTTGAGGATAGCCAACCAGTAGAATTTGATCAATTACTAGTTGTGATTGAGTAATTAAATTATGATGTTCAAAAAAATATTAATAGCAAATCGTGGTGATGTCGCATTGAGAGTTTTAAGAGCCTGCAAAGAACTTAATATTCAAACAGTCGCTATTCATTCAACTGCTGACAGCGAGGCAATGCATGTTAGATTGGCAGACGAAACTGTTTGTATTGGAGGACCTTCATCATCAGAATCATATTTGAACATCCCTGCTATAATAACTGCAGCTCAATTAGTAGGAGCAGATGCCATCCATCCCGGAGTAGGTTTTTTATCAGAAAATTCTGATTTTGCAGAAATAGTGGAAGCTCATAATATAGTTTTTATTGGACCAAAACCAGAGCATATAAAATGTATGGGTGATAAAATACAAGCAAAAATTACAGCAAAAGAACTAGGTATTCCTCTTGTTCCAGGCTCTAAAAGTGACGTTGTAGATTTTAAAAATGCATTAATTGAAGCTAAAGAAATTGGCTATCCAGTGCTCATAAAAGCCGCATCAGGTGGTGGTGGTAGAGGTATGAAAGTAGCTATGAGCGAGAAAGATTTAGAATCTGCTTTTACTTCTGCAAAAAGTGAAGCAAAGGCAGCATTTGGTGATGATCGTGTTTATATGGAAAGATATCTCCAAAAACCAAGGCACATTGAAGTTCAAATTATTGGAGATAAATTTGGCAACACCGTCCATCTTGGTGAGAGAGAGTGTTCTATACAAAGACGTCATCAAAAAGTAATTGAAGAAGCACCATCACCTGTTATAGACCAAACTACAAGAGATAAAATAGGTAATATTGCATCAATGGCTGTGGCAAAAATGGGCTATCTAGGATTAGGTACAATTGAATTCTTATATGAAGATGGTCAATTTTTTTTCATTGAGATGAATACAAGGCTGCAAGTTGAGCATCCAATAACAGAGGCCATAACTGGAATAGACCTAGTTAAAGAACAAATTATGATTGCAGCTGGTCAACCAATATCCTTTAACCAAGAAGATGTGAAATTTGATGGTCATGCTATTGAATGTAGAATTAATGCAGAAGACCCAAAAACATTTATTCCTTCGCCTGGCCAAATTACACAATTCCACTCTCCTTGTGGGTTAGGAATTAGGATAGAGTCATGTGTATATTCTGGTTACGTAGTTCCTCCATATTATGATAGTTTAATTGCCAAACTAATTGTGCATGCGTCTGATAGAGAACAATGTATATTAAGATTAAAGCAAGCTTTAAAAGAAATTGTTATTGAGCCTATTTCTACTACTATTGATTTACATAAAGATATATTAGAAACCCCTGTGATGAAAGATGGGTCATATGATATTAGATGGTTAGAAAATAAATTGTTAAATAATAATTAAAATATTTATCATGCGACCCAATATATATTCTTGAGTACAAAAGATAATAAAATAATTACTCCAGACCAACTTATAAGAGCTTATATGCTCGGTATGTTTCCTATGTCTGAAAGCAGAACGAATGAGAAGTTTTTCTTTGTTGATCCAGAATTTAGAGCTGTTATTCCAATCTTTAATTTTCATATATCAAAAAGCCTTCTACGAATCGTAAAAAAAAGACCTTTTAAAATTACCTTGAATAAAGCTTTTCCAAATGTCATTAAATCATGTGCAACTATCAACAGAACTGAAACATGGATAAACACAGAAATAGAAAGCTTATTTATTTCTCTGTATGAAATGAAATACGCTCATTCAGTTGAATGTTGGAAAGACGACAAATTGGTTGGGGGTGTATATGGACTAGCAATAGGAGGTGTTTTTTTTGCAGAATCTATGTTTAGCGCTATACCAAATGGAAGTAAAATAGCTTTATTAAATCTTGTAGCAAGATTATGGAGAACAGGTTTTAGAATTTTAGATGTTCAGTTTTTAAATGACCACTTATTACAATTTGGGGCTTATGAAATAAGTAAAAATGAATTTCAGGAGGATCTTCAAAAAGCAATTCAATTAGAAGTAGATATTTTATCGTTTGGCGAAACAGATGTTGATTTCTCTAATTGTTTATCATCCTTTTTGCAAGCAAGAATAGAAATGTCATAAACTGAGTTTTCTAGAGCATTTAGAGCAGGACTAGAAGCAAACATCCACCCCTTAAACTTAACTTCTGACAATCTATCAGAATTATCTTTTATTCTAATATATGCTAATGATTCAGGTTTAAAAATAGGTTTTGAAAAAACACACCTTTCAACGAAAATATCTAATACCCCAAATTTATAAGTCTTGGCTACATCAACTTCAAAAGTCTCTATTCGGGCCGTAATTTTGTCCAAACCTTGGATTACTAACCTATTACCTTCAATCCATTGTGAAGCAAATATATTTTTTGAAATTGATAAGAAAATTATTATGATAAAAATTTCTAAAATTCGCATTATTATAACCTAAGTGATATTTAGATATTTGTTACTCTTTTGAAAACACAACTTTCCCTAGCAAATCTGTAAAACTTACAGCATCAGTAGTATCATATATAATATCATCTGGTTTAAGATATGTTTCAGATGAGCCAGGTATAATATCCAAAAAATTACCTCCTAAAAGGGAAGAAGATGTAATTCTTGCTTGCGAGTCATCTGGTATCTTTATTTCGTTATTGAGCTTGATATAGATTTTGGCGTTATAATCGGCCAGATCAAGATCCAATTTAGTAATCTTTCCTACATTTATACCTGATATTTTTACATCATCACCATTTTTCAAACCTGCTGAAGAACCAAATATAAGAGATATATTATAGCCGTCAGTTTGATTCTTATCAATCGATTGCATACCTAATATTAAAAAGAATATGGCTGTTACTAAAACGACTGCCCCCATCAAAATTTCAATAGAACTGTATCTCATATTTAATATTCCTAGTCAGATTATTTACCAATATTATATCTCATTTATAAAAATAATAAATCAGCATTATCAATTTTATTTTTAATAAATTTTTTTGATACTTAAAAATTAAGTAAAATTAATGAGTTAAAAAAAAAAGTAAAAAAAATTGAATTATGTACTTTACGAATGCATACTAAATCATGTACTTTAAACTTTCGTTATTACTATATCTTGTGTTTATCCACAGGCTACCGTAGCAACAAAAATTCATAAAACAAAAATTAAATTAAGGAAAAACAACGCTTTATTGAAACAAATTTTTTAAATTAACTACCAAAAAGCAAGTTATCCACAGGTAGTTTTTAAAAATGTAAGAACAAATTCTGAGTATTGTTTTCTTTATTGTAAAAAAGGGAAAAAGATGAAATTTGAAAGACAATTTACAAAAAAAGGAAATGATGCATATGCAGGTATGGAATTTAAAACTACTACCAGTGAAATAAAAAATCCCGATGGTACTGTGGTATTTAGTGCGCCTGATATTGAAGTGCCTGCTAACTATTCTCAGGTTGCTGCAGATATTATTGCACAGAAATATTTTCGTAAAGCTGGTGTCCCAGTATATCTTAAAAAAGTAAAAGAAGAAAATATACCAAATTGGTTATGGCGTTCAGAACCAGATAAATCAAAATTAGTTAAGTTACCAGAAGATCAAAGATACAAAGGCGAAGAATCAGCAAAGCAAGTGTTTAACAGACTGGCTGGTACGTGGACTTACTGGGGATGGAAAGGTAATTATTTTACAACTGAAGATGATGCAAAAACTTACTTTGATGAAATGAGATTTATGCTAGCCGCACAAATGTGTGCTCCAAACTCACCACAATGGTTTAATACAGGCTTGCACTGGGCTTATGGTATAGATGGTCCTAGTCAAGGTCACTACTATGTTGACTTCAAAACAAAAAAACTTGTTAAATCTCAATCCTCATATGAACATCCACAACCTCACGCCTGTTTCATTCAATCTGTAGCAGATGACCTTGTTAATGAAGGTGGGATAATGGACCTTTGGGTTAGAGAGGCCAGGTTATTCAAATATGGTTCTGGAACAGGATCCAATTTTTCTAAATTAAGAGGCAGTACTGAAGGTTTATCAGGTGGTGGAAGATCTTCAGGAATGATGAGTTTTTTAAGAATAGGTGATAGAGCTGCTGGAGCAATCAAATCTGGTGGTACTACAAGAAGAGCAGCAAAAATGGTCACAGTTGATATAGATCATCCTGATATAGAAGAATATATAAACTGGAAAGTCGTTGAAGAACAAAAAGTTGCTGCGCTGGTAGCGGGCTCAAAACTAACTGCGAAAAATTTAAAATCCGTCATGGATGCTTGCAATTTAGAACATTATAATGACAAAGACAGATTAAATCCAAAAGTTAATAACGAACTTAAAAAAGCAATATTAAATTGCCGTGCAGTAATGATACCTGAAAATTACATACAAAGAGTAATTCAATTTGCCGGCCAAGGATTTAAAGAAATTGAATTCCAAACTTACGATACAGATTGGGATAGCGAGGCTTACTTAACTGTATCTGGGCAGAATTCAAATAACTCAGTAAGAGTTAGTAATGAATTTTTAGAAAAAGTATCTCAAAATGGTAAATGGGATTTAAAAAGGAGAACTGACGGTAGTGTTCATAAAACAGTAGATGCAAAAGAATTGTGGTCTAAGATTTCTGAAGCTGCATGGGCTTGTGCAGACCCTGGTTTGCAATATGACACTACCATTAACGAATGGCATACTTGTCCTAATGCTGGTAGAATTAATGCTTCTAACCCTTGCTCTGAATATATGTTTATTGATGACACTGCCTGTAATTTGGCATCAATAAATCTATTACAATTTAAGAAGGATGACGCATCATTTGATATAAAAGCATATGAGTATACAACTAGATTGTGGACATTAACCCTTGAAATTTCCGTAATGATGGCACAATTTCCTTCAAAGGAAATTGCACAGAGATCTTATGAATATAGAACACTTGGACTAGGTTACGCAAATATTGGTGGCTTATTAATGTCTTGGGGTATCCCTTATGACAGTGACCAAGGAAGATCTATATGCGCTGCTCTTACATCAATAATGACTGGGATATCATACGCAACATCAGCAGAAATCGCCGGTGAATTAGGACCATTTCCTAAATATAAAGAGAATGCAAAAAGCATGTTAAAGGTTATAAGGAATCACAAAAGAGCATCAGAGGGTAAAACACGAGGTTATGAAGACCTTTCTATAAATCCAGTTCCTTTGATGTCTGAGGATTGCCCTGATCAAAACTTAATAAAAGCTGCCAAAGATGCATGGGCTAAAGCACTCTCTTTAGGTGAAAAAAATGGCTACAGAAACGCTCAAGCTACAGTAATAGCTCCAACTGGAACAATTGGATTAGTAATGGATTGTGATACTACTGGTATTGAACCTGATTTCGCAATGGTAAAATTTAAGAAATTAGCGGGTGGTGGATATTTTAAAATTATAAATCGTGTGGTTCCTGAAGCACTTGCTCATTTGGGTTATGATACAGACCAAATTAACGACATGCAAAAATATGCTGTCGGTGCTGGCAGTCTAAAAGAATGTCAAGCAATAAGCCACAATGCGTTAATTTCAAAAGGTTTTACTGACAGAGAAATAAAATTAATTGAATCCTCTTTAGAATCGGCTTTTGACATTAAATTCGTATTTAATCAATTTACCCTGGGAGAAGAATTTTGTAAAAAAACATTAGGTATTTCTTCTGAACAATTGAATGATTTTAGTTTCAATATGTTGGAGTTTTTAGGTTTTACCCAAGAAGAAATAGATGTTGCGAATATTCACGTTTGTGGTGCTATGACTCTTGAAGGCGCTCCTCATTTGAATAAAAAACACCTTGCAGTATTTGATTGTGCAAACGTGTGTGGACGAATAGGTAAGAGATTCCTGTCCGTTGAAAGTCATATTAAAATGATGGCAGCAGCACAATCTTTTATCTCTGGAGCTATATCTAAAACTATAAACATGCCCAATGATGCTTCTATAGATGATTGTAGTGATGCTTATATGTTGTCATGGAAATTGGGAATTAAAGCTAATGCACTTTATAGAGATGGATCTAAATTAAGCCAACCACTTAACTCAGCACTTCTAGATGACGATGACATCGACGAAGATAATACAACAATCGAACAAGATATCACAAAACGAACCAGTGAAGTTGTTGAAAAAATAGTTGAGAGAGTTGTTAGGGCAGAACGTGAAAAACTACCACACAGAAGAAAAGGATATACACAGAAAGCAATGGTAGGTGGTCACAAAGTATATCTTAGAACTGGCGAATATGAAAATGGGAAATTAGGCGAGATCTTCATTGATATGCATAAAGAAGGTGCAGCTTTTAGATCTTTAATGAATAACTTTGCTATTGCAGTGTCAATTGGTTTGCAATACGGCGTTCCTCTAGAAGAATTTGTTGAAGCTTATACCTTCACACGCTTTGAACCTCAGGGAATGGTAACTGGAAATGATACTATTAAAATGTCAACTTCAATCCTTGATTATATTTTTAGAGAATTGGCTATATCATATTTGGATCGAAACGATCTTGGTCATGTGGGACCAGATGATCTAGATTCAAGTACTACAGGCTCAGGTGATAACAAAGCGCTATTCTCAGAAAAAGTAGCTAGTCGAGGCTTTGTAAGAAGAGAATTAAAAGTCGTGTCTGGAGGTTCAAATAACATTTCAGTAATGCCACAAACCACTTCCCTAAAAAATCAAGACTTAGAATTATCAGATAATAATGATACTACTATTGCTATTGATGAAACAAAGGCTCCAAGTCTTTCTCAAGAAATAGAAGCTAAAATCAAAGGATATGAAGGGGAAGCTTGTGGAGAGTGTGGGAATTTTACTCTAGTTAGAAATGGCACATGTATGAAGTGTAATACATGTGGTGCTACTTCGGGTTGTTCTTAAATTAGGGGTTTAAAATGACTAAAGATATTAATAAGCGATTAGAAGAATTAAATATTGATATTGAAAACGCTAGTGCTCCAGCAGGAAGTTACATTCCATACGTAATATCAAATAACTTAGTTTTCATTTCAGGGCAATTACCTTTTATTAATGGAGAATTAACTATAAAAGGGAAAATTGGAGATAATGTCTCTGTTGAAGAAGGAATTCAAATGGCTGAAGCTTGCGCAATGGCTTTGCTAAGCCAATTAAAGGAAGCTTGCAATGGTGATCTTAATAAAGTCAAAAGAGTCGTTAAATTGGGTGGATTTGTAGCCTCTACACCAGACTTTACTGATCAGCCTAAGATAATAAACGGAGCATCAGATTTATTCGTTAAAATTTTTGGAGAACAAGGGAAACACGCTAGATTTGCAGTTGGAGCACCAGCGCTTCCAAGAAACGTTCCAGTAGAAATCGAAGGTATTTTTGAGATTGAAAATTAAATTATATTTTCTTAAAACCCTTTGATAATGAGAGTTGAGTTAATATCCAAATTATCCGATATCAATAAAAATGATTGGAATAGTCTAAATACATATAATCATCCATTTACATCTTATGATTTTTTAAATTCTTTGGAACTTTCAAAATCAGTTCATTCATCAACAGGCTGGAATCCTCAACACATAATAATTAAAAATGCAAATCAGGAAATAATAGGGGTTTCCCCGAATTATTTAAAGATGCACTCATACGGTGAATATATTTTTGACCATTCTTGGGCAAATGCTTATGAAAATGCTGGTGGACAATATTATCCCAAGTTAATTTGCGCAATCCCTTTTACACCTGCAACTGGTCCAAGGATTATGATCAACCCTGAAATTACAAACCATAAAAAAATCTTTGAATTAATAATAAATACATATGAATTGATTGTTAGAGACAACAAATTGAGTTCAGCACATATTAACTTCACTACAGATGACTTTAATAGAAGATTGCAAAACAATAATTGGATAAGAAGAACGGGATTACAATTCCATTGGCATAACAATAATTATAAATCATTTGACGACTTTTTAAATGAACTGAAGAGTTCAAAAAGAAAAGCAATTAGAAATGAAAGAAAAAAAATTAAAAATACGAACTTAGTTATTGAAAAATTAACTGGTGAACAACTAAACAATGAAATATGGGATTCTTTTTATAATTTTTATTTAAACACAGTTGATAAAAAATGGGGAGGTGCATATTTAACTAGAGAATTTTTCCATTTGCTAAATGATACAATGAAAAACGATATTTTATTAATTATAGCTAAACAAGACGAAAAAGTTGTTGCTGGTGCTTTGAACTTTATTAGTAAAAACACTCTTTATGGAAGAAATTGGGGTTCTATTGTAAATATTCCTTTTTTACATTTTGAACTTTGTTATTACCAAGCCATTGAATATGCAATTGAAAAAAACATCAAAATAGTTGAAGCAGGTGCACAAGGTCATCACAAAATACAAAGAGGGTATATTGCAAAACCAACTTATAGTAATCATTTCGTGTTAAATGATACTTTTGCAAAAGCAATTAAAAATTTTACTAAATTAGAAGAAATAGAAATTAACAAACAAATAAAATTTATTAATACAGAAAATTCTCCATACTCAAATTTTTAAGTTAATTCCGTAGCATCATTACTGTTATTTTTTGGATCTATTGTCTTCTTTTTTTTATCTTTAGAAGCTGAACCTTCTGTTTTTAATGTTAATTTATCTTTTAATAAATCAACATAAACAACACCACCATCAACTAATCTTCCAAATAAAAGTTCTTCGGCCAAAGGCTTTTTTATATGCTCTTGAATTACCCTTCCTAGAGGTCTGGCACCAAAGGTTTTATCATAACCCTTTGTTGCCAGCCAGTCTCTAGCTTTATCAGTTAATACAACAGATACACCTTTTTCAGATAATTGCGCTTCTAATTGCATTATAAATTTGTCAACAACCATTCTAACAACTTCTAATGGTAAGTATCCAAAAGGAATTATGGCATCTAATCTATTTCGAAATTCTGGTGCAAATAATTTGTCAATTGCTTCACTATCAGCACCTTCACGATTTTCTTGCTTAAATCCTATCGCTGCTTTTGAGAGCTCTTGTGCTCCTGCGTTTGTAGTCATAATTAAAATCGTATTTCTAAAATCTACAGATTTACCATTATTATCTGTTAATTTTCCATGATCCATTACTTGAAGAAGTAAGTTAAATAAATCTGGGTGCGCTTTTTCAATCTCATCTAATAATAATACAGAATGAGGATTTTGATCGACAGAGTCAGTTAAAAGGCCACCTTGATCAAAACCAACATATCCTGGAGGAGCCCCAATTAACCTTGAGACAGTATGCCTTTCCATATATTCTGACATATCGAATCTTATGAGCTTAACCCCAGTAGCTTCAGCTAATTGTTTAGCAACTTCAGTTTTTCCAACACCCGTTGGGCCAGAAAATAAGTAACAACCTACCGGTTTTTCACCTTCCCTTAAACCTGCTCTAGATAATTTTATACTTGATACCAACTCAGACACTGCTTTGTCCTGTCCATAAACCATTCTTTTTAAATCGTCTTCTAACTTAGAAAGCGCTTTTCTATCGTCTGTAGAAACATTTCTAGGTGGTATCCTTGCAATTAATGCAATAGTCTCTTCAATCTCAGCTTTACCAATAATTTTCTTTCTTTTTGATTTGATTTTTAACATTTGGGCTGCAGCAGTCTCATCAATTACGTCAATAGCTTTGTCAGGTAACTTTCTATCATTTATATATCTAGCAGATAGCTCAACAGCAGTTTTAATAGCATTATTTGTAAATTTTAAGTTATGATGTTTTTCATAACGTGATTTCAAACCCATTAAAATCTTTACAGTATCTTCAACATTTGGCTCTGAAACATCAATTTTTTGAAAACGCCTTACTAATGCTCTATCTTTATCAAAATAGCCTCTATATTCTTTATAGGTTGTTGAACCTATGCATTTTAATGACCCATTTTGAAGTGCTGGTTTTAATAAATTAGATGCATCCATGGCTCCACCACTAGTCGCTCCTGCACCTATTATAGTGTGAATTTCATCAATAAATAGTATTGCATTTTCATTCTTTTCAATCTCTTTCATTACAGCCTTCAAACGTTCTTCAAAATCACCCCTATACCTTGTACCTGCTAACAAAGCACCCATGTCTAATGCATAAATTTCTGAATTTAATAAAACTTCAGGAACATTGCCATTTACAACTTTATCGGCTAGACCTTCTGCTATTGCAGTTTTTCCTACACCAGGGTCACCTACTAATAAAGGATTATTCTTTGTTCTTCTGCATAAAACCTGAATAGTTCTATCTAGCTCAGATTGCCTGCCTATTAAAGGATCAACTTTGCCCTCAGCTGCTTTCTCATTTAGATTTTCTGCATATTTATCTAGAGCTTTTTCAGATTTTTTATTATCGGCATCTTCAATGTCATTATCAGCTCCAGATGGTGCAGTAGATTTTGAATAGTTAGGATCTTTCGCCAAACCATGACTTATGAAACTTACTGCATCAAGACGTTTCATATCCTGTTTCTGAAGTAGATAAACTGCATAACAATCTCTTTCAGAAAACATAGCTACTAAAATATTTGCTCCTGTTGCTTCGCTTCTTCCTGAGGATTGGGTATGTATTACAGCTCTTTGAACAACTCTTTGAAAGCCTGCTGTTGGCTGTGTATCTGCTTCTTTATCGGATGTAACAATTGCTTTCAATTCTTCTTTTAAATATCTGTCTATGTCTTCTTCTAATATTTTTACATTCACTGAACATGCTTTTAATACTTCAATAGCATCTTGATCTTTTAACAAAGCAGAAAGCAAGTGCTCTAATGTTGCAAACTCATGCTTTAATGAAGAAGCATTTGTCATTGCTCGTCTAAGCGTTTCTTCTAAAGATTTAGATAACATTGTTATTCCTTTTCTAATTGCACTTGTAAAGGATGCTCATATTTACGGGCATAGTTCATTACCTGCATCGCTTTGGTTTCTGCTAAATCATATGCATAAATTCCACATACACCAACACCACGTTGATGAACATGAAGCATTATTTGTGTAGCCTCTTCTCTATTTTTCTGAAAAAATTTTTCAAGCACTTCAATAACAAATTCCATTGGGGTATAATCATCATTCATCATTAATACTCTATAGAGCGGTGGAGTCTTTGTTTTTGGCTTTACTGCTAATTTTACGTTTCCTTCAACATCATCCTTACTATCTTTATCTTCACCCATACTAATTGATGGTATAATTCTTAAAACAAATTCTTCAGAACTTTTATGTTTTGTATTATTAGACAACTTTTTTAGTATTCCTTATTTTGATGCA